>JBPYES010000127.1:0-23726 GCA_051984825.1 Jatrophihabitantaceae bacterium | reverse complement strand
CGGAGGCCGCGCCGTAGAGCGCGGCGCGTCTCGCCGGTGATCCCCGGCCGGCCAGAACCGCGACCACGGCCGCGAGCCCGCCGAATGTCAGCAGTGCTGGCAGCCAGGCCTGCGCGGTCGCACCCGGATGGCCGCCTCTCGGTTCCGCCATGACCAAGAAGATTGCGAGCCCTGCTGACGTCATCGCCGCCGACTCCCAAGCCGCCGCAACCACGTCGCGCCGCAACCACACGGACCCGATCACCAGCGAAAACACGAGTTCGGTGACCAGAATCGACTGCACTACCGACAGCCGTCCGTTGTAGAGGGCAAGCGCTTGAAACACAAAGCTGCCGATCATTGCCACGACGCCGAAGAGCCACAGCGGGTTGCGAATCAGATAGAGCGCCAGCCGCCATCCTTTGTCCGTCACCGGAGCCGCCGTGCTGGCCACATGCTGCGTGACAAGATTCAGAGCACTCGTGAACGCCGCGGCAAAGGCGAACAGGACGCTCACCACGTCGCGAATTCTAAGTACTCCCAGCGCTGACCGCGGTTGACTTCGTCGCTTGGCGGGGGTAAGCCCGAGATTGGGCACGTTTACTCCGCGGTGGCACTGTTCGCGGTGTTCGTCGCGAGTTTGCCCAGCAGTCGATCAGGCGATACGCGAGCCGAATAGGAGGTCGCAGCGATGATGAGACTGACGCGCGGACGGATCGGCGCACTGGCCGGTCTGGTCGCTTGGGCTGTAGCGGTGTCGCCGGCGGCAGCAGCCGCCTCGGCGGGCCAGTCCGGCGGGCCTGGTCATCCGGGCGGCGCAGGATGGACGAGGGTCTGGACCGACACGTTCAACGGCGCCGCCGGCAGCGGCGTCGATACGTCCGCGTGGAAGTACAACACCGGCACGGGCGTCTTCGGCACCGGCGAGATCGAGACGATGACCAACTCGCCGAGCAACGTCTACCTGGACGGCCACGGGAATCTCAACATCACGGCACTGGGTCACGGTCAGTCGTGGACGTCCGGACGCATCCAGACGACGAGCAGCGACTTCGGGGCACCGGCCGGGGGCGAAATGGCCGTGACCGCCTCCATTCGGCAGCCCAATCCCGCAGTCGGCCTCGGCTACTGGCCGGCGTTCTGGATGCTCGGCCCGGGCGACTGGCCCGGCACCGGCGAGATCGACATCCTCGAGGACGTGAACGCCCTCAACGAGCAGTCCGGGACGTTCCACTGCGGCAATCTCAACCAGCAGAATCCCGATGGAACCCTCGGGCCCTGCCACGAGTTCACCGGCATCTCCAGCGGGCTGCTGACGTGCCCGGGCTGCCAGACCGGATTCCACAGCTACACGGTGATCGTGGATCGGACCGATCCCAATGCCGAGCAGATCCGCTGGTACATCGACGGGCGTCAGTTCTTCCAGGTGAACGAAGACCAGGTCGACCACGCGGCATGGACAGCAGCGGTCGACCACGGCTACTCGATCATCTTCGACCTCGCCATCGGCGGCGGCTTCCCCGACGGCGTCTGCCAATGCAGCGCTCCCAGCGATCAGACGACATCCGGCGGCACCATGACCGTCCAGTACGTGTCGGTCTATGACCGGGTGCCGGGGCAGGACTGACGACTAGATCGCCGATCGGTTACCGGGCGGTGCGATAGACGCTGCCCCCTTCGGTTCCGGCGTACAGCCAGTGGCCGTCGGGTGAGGTGGTGACGCTCCTGACGTCGAGGTTGGGCAGCCCGGCTGAGATGTTCGTCCAGGTGCTGCCGCCGTCGCCGCTGGCCAGCACGCCGCGGCCGCCGACGGGCAACCCGGCTTGATCGGAGCTTGCATCGGCGGCGGCATAGGCGGTGCCGTCGCTCGCGATGGTCACGGCGGTGATGTGCAGCCGGAACAGCGAACGGTCCGTTTCGCGAAGCGTCGTGCCGCCGTCGCGGCTGAGGTACAGCCCGCTTCCCCCGACGATCAGGTGCTGGGCGTCGCGCGGATCGACGGCGATCGTCGTGACCGGCGTGCTGGACAGCTGGGTGACGGTTTGACCGGCGTCCGCGGACAGGTACAGCCCGGACGGCCCGCCGAGCCAGATGCGGTTCGGGTTGCTGGGATCGGCTGCGATGGCGGTGACCGTGACGGGCAGGTCGTTCTTGCGCCAGGTGTGGCCGCCGTCTCGGCTCACGAGCACACCGGGGCTGATCGCGTCGTTGAGGGTCACGTAGACGTAGTTCGGGTCAGCCGGGTCGACGAGCGTCTGGTACGGGCGTGAGCTGACCCGGGAGCTCTCCACGCCGGTCCACGTCACGCCACCGTCGCTCGATCGCCGGACGTCGAAGCGGGAGAACGCGTTCGTGATCGACGCAAACACGACCTGCGGCGAGGTCGGATCGGCCGACAGTGACGTCACGCTGAACCCGATCCCGCCTTGCGTGGGCGTGATCCCCCAGTCCCGGGTGGCGTTGGTGGCGCTCGGCACCACGGGCAGCGGGGTGGTGAACACGCTGCGGTTGGTTCCGGCCAGCAGACTGGTCTGCCCTGCCGCGTTCTGGTCGACGATGAGCGAGGTGGTGGTCGCGCCGGCGAGGCCGACCCTCTGGTAATGGGCGCCGTCGTCGCTGGTGGTGAAGATGCCGGTTGCGCCGGCGGAGACGGCGAGTTGGTTTCCGTTCGGGTCCAAGCCGGCGACGGTGAAGATGTCCGAGGCCACCGGCGTAGGCATGGTGGTCCAGGTGTCGCCCGCGCCGCGGTCGACCCAGATGTGCCGGCTACTGCTGGCATAGATGTCGCCATGAAGGGTCTGCAGCGAGTTCAGCGACTCGCCGCTGGGCGGAGTGAACAGCGTCTGCCAGGTAGCGCCGCCGTCGCGGGAGATGAACGCCTGCGCAAATGTGAAGGCCACGACGACGCCGCCGTCGCCGCCGGCCACGTCCGTGAAGCTCTGGTAGGACACCGGCGCGGTCAGCACGCGTTGCGGCGCCGACGGCGTGCCGTCGATGTTGCGGATCACGAAGATGCCGTTGCCGGCGGCGATGTACAGGTCGTGCCCGATGACGCGCGCCTGCTGCGGGAAGCCGTTCGGACTCGGGTACGCCGCCCATGTCTGGCCACGATCGGTGCTGACGTACACGTTGCCGTTGAAGGCCGGCACCGTAAGGATCGCGCCGGTGGCATCGATCGTCATGGAGTGCGGTGCCGTGTCCGGGAACGGCAGGCTCGTCCAGGTGCCACCTGCGTCGTGGCTGACGAGGATCTTGCCCTGGTACGTGGGATCAGGCCCGCCTTCAAGGGCGAGGTAGACGGTGTCGGGTTGCGTGGGGTCGGCGGCGACCGCCATGTCGACGCCATCAGCGACGGGCAGGCCGCGCAGCTCGTGCCAGTTGGCGCCGCTGTCGTCGGTGCGGAAGATCCCCGCGTGCGAGGTGATCGACGGCAGCGCGTACAGGCGTCCCGGCTGCGACGTGGTGGCCATCTGGAAGGCGCCCTCGGCGTCCGGGCCGACAGGCTGCCAGTCGTTGCTGGCGCCACTGCCGAGTTCCTCGAGGTTTGTCGTACCGGTGATTACCGCGCCCTCTTGCGTCTGCGCCCGGGCAGTGACCTGGTACGCGCCGGGCGGACCGGCCGGCACGGGCACCCGCCACCATCCGGTGTGGTCGAAGGTCGCCGTCACGGTGAGGTCCGGGCCGGTCGGCGGTGAGATCCGAGCGGTGGGAGCCGCCGCGAGCGCCGGCTCGGCGTGGACGAAGACCGTGCTGCCCGCGACCGCCGGGTCCGGGCTGGCGTGCAGGTCGAGCGGGCGCACCGCGAGCAAGTAGGGCACGGTCACCGTCGGGGCGCCGTCAACGGCTGCACGTAGGTAGCCGGACAGGTCGGTGCCGTCGGCCGGCTGCTGGCCATGCACCCTCAGGCGGACGGTGACCTGCCCACCCGGTGCCAGGCGGGCGGCTGCCGGCGTGACCTCGACGTGGTCGCCGGACGCGTCCGCCGGCTGCACGGACAGGTGCAGGGTCGCCGGGGTATCGGCGACGTTGGTCAGCGTCACGGTGCCGCTCGCGTCGAGGGTGGTGCCACTGAGGTCGGCGAGGCCGAGGTTCGCGACCCGGGGGCTGGGCAGCACCCGCAGCTGGTCGGACGCCGCGACGTCCAGCCGTCCGGCGCCGGCCGTGAGCGGGTCATAGCCGGGCAGGAGGTGCGCGCCGGCGGTCAGCGCGGCCTGCACCTGATCGGCGGACCAGCCGGGGTGCGCCTCGCGGAGCAGTGCAGCGGCACCCGCCACATGCGGAGCCGCCATGCTGGTCCCGCTGTCGTCGCGGTACCCACCGTTAAGCCACGTGGAGCCGATCTCGACGCCGGGTGCGACCAGGTCTGGCTTGAGGGCGTAGCTGCCCGGCGCGGGCCCGTGCCCACTGAATGAGGCGATCTGGTCGGTGGCGTCGGTGGATCCGACCTCGATGTGCACCGGCCCCTGGGCCATCCACTGCTGCATGTCGGTGGCGTCAGTGCCGTTGATAACGACCGACACGAGGTCGAGCTTGTCCGGGTCGTCAGGCGTGCCGGCTGCGAAGTCGGGCAGCACCGGACCGGGCTGGTTGCCGGTGAAGCTGTAGTAGTTCGGGGTGTGCAGCAGCACCGCGGCTGCGCCGTGCTGCTCGGCAGTGGCGAGCACCTGCGGCAGCTGGAACGAGTTGTAAGCGATCAACACCGCCTTGCCGGTCGCGTCGAGGCCGTCGTAGCTGTCGGGTGAACCGCTGCCCACGTCGACCACGTCCAGGCTCTCCCCGCCGGCCGGCGGGTTGCCCGACAGTCCGAGACGCGCCGCTCTGATCGCATGCTGCACCGGCGCGGTGACCGTGACCGTCGGCACGGTGACGCCCGTGGCGCTGGCGCCGACTGCAAGCACGCCCGGCGCTTCGGCCGGCGACCCCACCGTGCTCTCGCCGGGGCCGTCGTTGCCGGCGGCGGCAACCACGACGACTCCGTCGGCGATGGCCTGCTCGCACGCCTGCTCGAGCGGATCGTTCGGCTCGGTCGGCCCCGACAGGCTCATGTTCACCACGGCGGCGCGGTACGGGTTGTCGACGCTGACGGCGGCATCGAACCCGGCCAGCACCGTGGACTCGGGGCTCGTCCCGGACGCGGCGAGCACCTTGTACGCGGTCAACTGCGCCTTCGGCGCCTCGCCGGTGCGACCGCCCGGGCCGGTCGGGTCTCCGGCGATGATGCCCGCGACGTGCGTGCCGTGCCCGTTGTCGTCCATCGGGTCCGCGTCGTTGTTGACGAAGTCGTAGCCGGCAACCACCTTGTGACCGGGCCCAAAACCCCCGCCGAGGTCCGGATGGTTGTAGTCGATGCCGGTGTCGACCACGGCCACCGTCTCGCCGGCGCCCTGGTCCGGGCTGCCGGACGGGTCGGTCGTCAGCCAGACCTCGGGCGCGTTGGTGATCGAGACGTCGGGGTCGACCGACGCGTGCATGGACGAGTCCGGATATACGCCGGCGACGCCGGGCATCGCGCGCAGCCGGGCCACATCCGGGGTAGGCACCGAAACCGCCACCGCATTGACCGCCTGGCTCAGGTCGGCCGTAACGGTCGCAGGGACGCCGGCGTTGCCGAGTGCCTGGCGCAATGTCGCATGCTGCATGGCTGCGACACGGGCACGGTCGCGTGCTTGCTGTTTGGCCGCGGCGCGCGTCCCCGCGTTCGGCGATCGCAGGCGCTGCGCACCGGCAAGAGCCGGCGGGGCGGTCAACTGCACGATCACGTGCGCGCGTTGCGCGGCAGGCGTGTGCTGCGCCGCCGCCGTCGCGGGAACGAGCGGGACCAGCAGCACTGCCGAGGTCGCCAAGGAGGTCAAGCAGATCGCCGTGCGTCGCATGCGGTGTCCAGGGATCGTCGTGGTGATGTCGGGCAGAGTCTCTACCCCGGGCAAACATCGCGACTAGGTCTAAAGCCTGGCATCATGTGGTCAATGACATCGAACGGCCACAGTCGTAGCGTGCCGCCGGAGTCCAGCCTGCAGCCCGCCGGCGTGAGCGAGCTCGAAGAACACATCTATCGCGCGCTCGTGCGCGAGCCCCGCGCCACCCTGACGCAACTCGCGTCTGCGGTCGGTCGCAGCGCCGTCGTTACCCGCCGCGCACTGGACGGCCTCGAGGCTGCCGGCCTGATCAGCCGCCAGGGCAAACCCACCCGGTTCATCCCGGCCGCGCCGGACATGGCGATCGAAGCGCTGATCATGCGCCGCGAACAGGAGCTCGAGCGCTGCCGAATTGCCGCTGCCGAACTGCTCGCCCACTACCGGCAGTCCGCCCACCCTGCGGCCGACGTCGTCGAGCTGCTCGCCGGCCGGGAGGCCAGTCTGCAGCGGTACCTCCAGCTGCTCACGACCGCGCGCACCGAGGTGTTGATGTTCGACAAGCCGCCCTACCTCGGGCCGTTGGACAACCCGCTCGAAGTCGAGGTGCTTGCCAGGGGCGTCAGCTGGCGCGCGATCTACGCTCCCGAGGCGCTCGACCAGCCGGACCGGTTGGAGCAGTTGCGCGCCTGGCACGCCGCCGGCGAGCAGGCCCGGATCTGCACCAACGTCCCGCTCAAGCTCGTCCTCGTCGACCGCAGGGCGGCGCTGCTGCCGCTGACGCTCGATTCGCAGGGCGCCGAGAACACCGCAATCCTGGTCCACCCGTCGTCGCTGCTAGCCACTCTCGGACTGCTGTTCGACATGCTGTGGGACCAGTCGCTGCCGCTGACTCCGGGCACCGAGAACGACGGGGCAGCATCCAGCGAGCTGGAGGACATCGACCGCGCCCTGCTGCAGTTGCTCACCGCCGGCGTAAAGGATCAGGCGATCGCCCGCCAGCTCGGCGTCAGCCTGCGCACGATCCGCCGGCGGCTCGCGAACCTAATGCGCGAGGCAGGCGCCGTCTCGCGATTCCAGCTCGGCATGCTCGCCGGACGCCGTGGTTGGGTGTGAACCTCCGGCCGCCGCACCGTTCCACGCCGCCGCGAGCTCGGGCGGCACGTCGCCGGTGATCATCAGTCCGAGCCGGCGGGTCGTGCGGGTGAGCGCGACGTAGAGGTCGGCCCGTCCGCGCGGCGACGCCTGCTCGATGCCGTCCGGATCGACGACGACCACCGAGTCGAACTCGAGCCCCTTCGCCTGCGCCGGCGTGAGTACGGCTACCGGCGCGTCGAGGTCGGGTCCGGGTCGGACGCCGAGCGCGGCCGCGGCGCCGTCCACCCGGCTCGCCGGCGCGATGACAGCCACCCGTCCGGCGCCGACCAGCTGGGACTCGCGCCGGACCAGCGCCGCCAGGTCGCCACCGCGCGTACACCACGGCGTCTCGTCGTCATCGCGCACGGAGAGCGGCGGTTCAACCGTCGGCGGCAACATCGTGCTGGCAAGGGCCATCGCCACCTTGGGGGTGCGGTAGTTCATCGTCAACCGCGCGGTGCGCCAGCTGCCCGGCACGAGCGGGTCGAGCACCTGCGCCCACGAGTCGGCGCCGCCGGCCGCCCCGGTCTGGGCCAGGTCGCCGACGACTGTCATCGAGCGGCTCGGGCAGCGCCGCAGCAACATCCGCCAGGCCATCGCCGACAGCTCCTGCGCCTCGTCCACCACCACATGCCCGTACGCCCAGGTACGGTCCGCCAGTGCCCGCTCCTCCACCGAGCCGGCAGCCGCGACTCGGGTGTTGCGGCTGGCGATCCACTGCACGAACGTCTCTGTCTCCAACGGCGGCAGGACGATCGCCTCGTTCTCGGCGAGGCTGCCGACCAGCTCTGCGGCGAACTCGGCGGCCTCGGCCTGCTCGGCCGCGTCCGCCACCTGGCGTAGTCGGGCGGCCCGCTCGGTCGCCTCGACCGCGCCGAGCAGCTCGGCCAACTCGTCGAGCAGCGGAACGTCCGCGGGCGTCCACGGACCGGGCTCATCCCGCAGGATCGCCGCTCGCTCGTCGTCGCTGAGGTCGAGCCGCTGTGGCTGCGCGTAGAGCAAAGCGAGCAGTTGCTGCGGCGTGAACTCGGGCCACAGGACGTCGACGGCGCTGCGGATCGCCGGCTCGTCCGCCAGCGCGGCGCGTAGGTCTGCTGCGTCGCTGGCCTGACGCGGGCGCTCCTCGCCCGTTGCCTGCTGCGCCAGCTCACCGAGCAGCGCGTGGAAGAAGGCCCGCCGCGCGACGTTGTGCGTCAGCGGTGCGCCGGTCTCCGGATCACGCCGCCGCCGAGCATGGCCACGCGCCTTTCGTACGGCCTGCGGGGTGAGCCGGTAGACCGTGCCGTCGACCTTGACCTCGACGGTCGTCTCCGGCACGCACTGCAAGTCGGCGACTGCCCGTTCGAGGATGCCGGCCATCTGGTGCTCGCCCTTGATCCGGCCGGCCTGCGGAGATTCGGACGCCACCGCATTGAGCCCGGGGTACAGCGAGCCGACGGTTGCGAGCACCACGTCGTTCTCGCCGAGCGCCGGCAATACCTGGTCGATGTACTGCATGAATGTGTCGTTGGGCCCGATGACCAGAATTCCGCGCCGGGACAATTGTTCGCGGTACGTGTAAAGCAGATATGCGGCGCGGTGCAGTGCGACCACCGTCTTGCCGGTGCCGGGGCCACCCTCGACGACGAGAATTCCTCTGAGAACGTCGCGGATAATGCGATCCTGATCAGCCTGAATAGTGGCGACGATATCGCCCATCCGACCGGTGCGGTGGCGACGCAGCGAGGCCAGCAAGGCGGCTTCGCCGGTCAGCTGCGCCTGGTCGACCGCGCCCAGGTCGAGCACGTCGTCGTCGAACCGAACCACGCGCCGGTTCACGGTGTGCAAGTGCCGGCGCCGAGTTACGCCGTAGCGTTCTACCGCGGTGGCCCGGTAGAACGGCTGTGCCGCCGGCGCGCGCCAATCGACCAGCAGCTGATCGTGTTTGTCGTTGCGCAGGCCGAGACGGCCGACGTACAGGCGGTCGCCGTCGTCGAGGTCGAGCCGGCCGAAGCACAGATTGCGCTCCGCCGCGTCCAGCTCGGCGCTGCGGTCCTGGTACAGCTGGGCGAACGATTCGCGCTCGGACCACGCCTGGTCATTCTCGGCACTCGGGCCCAGGCGCACTGCCGCGAGCCGTTGCGACGTCGCCGCCCGCAGCGCGTCCAGCTGCGCGTACAGCAGGGAGACATAAGCCTGCTCGTGCGCCAGCTCGGCGATATTGCTTGACGGCATTTCCCGAGCCGTGTTATTCTTCTCTTGAGTCAAAGAAACGCCAGCCTTTCACATGTGGAAACACAGAATTTCCACTATACCAAGGCTGGCGCTTTTTGTTGCCCCTTTAATGGTGGCGAGCGAGTGACTGGGTCGCGGCGGTGTTCTGCATCACCCACATGACGTCGTTTGCGGCATGTGGGTGCGCGGGTAGGCCGACGGCATGACCGAGCCGATTGTGGTGGGGGTCAGCCCGTCGACGGGCTCGCCCAACGCGCTGCGCTGGGCCGCCGAGGCGGCGAAGCTGCGCAGAGCACCGCTGCGCGCGATACTCGCGTGGTATCCGCCCCGCACGCCCACGGCTCCGGGTGACCGGCCGCCTGCGACGGCATCCGCGGGCCTGGACGGGGCGTCGGCCGGACGGACGCTTCGCCGGCACGTGCTAGCCGTACTCGGCGAGTCGCCCGTCGAGTGCGTCGCGGTGCGCGGCCAGGCCGTGCCTACGTTGCTACGCGCCTCGGCAGGTGCGCAGCTACTCGTCATCGGCGAACCGCGACGCGGACGGCTCGCGTCCATGCGCGCCAGCCTGGTAGCACCGCAGCTCGTCCAGCGGGCCGCCTGTCCCCTTGTCATACTGCCCTCAAGGGGCTAGCCATGCGGGTTCAGCGCACGTCCACAGACTGCGTCGCCGATGTAGCTTGCAAGCTGGCCGCGACCACCGCTCGGATCTGGTTGGCCGTTGCCGTGATCGTCGTCGCGGGTCGATTCGGCACCGCTTGTGTCGCGTAGACGCCGGTCGCCCTTGGTGCCGCCACCGGGGTGAGCGTGCCGGCGAACCGGTTGTACAGTGCCTGGACGGCGTCCTGCTGCGCAGGTGTCAGTTCTCGATCAGACCCTGCGATGACGACGATCTGCACGGCAGCTGCGTGGACATTGCAGTGGTCGCAGACAGTCGTGAAGGAAAGGGCACGATTTGCCGCCGTAAGGTCGTCTGCTGACCGTGCCACGACAATCTGTAGCGACACCGCCCACCCGCTGCAGCCTGCACATTGCGAAGCCCAGGCCGTCGCAACGTTGTCGGCGATCACCGCGTGGCTTCGGCGCGCGTAGACGATTTGCACGGCGAATGCGTGTGCGCTGCAGCCATCGCAATTGAGCGACGCCGTGGCGACGGTGTCGACCTTCGCGCTGCGCCCATGCGCGCTATCGAAACGGATCGCGTTGTCGTCCGCGTTCGTTCCAGGGGCGGACGGAATTGCGAGCGCGGCGGCCATGAAGTCATGCCGCGGCGGTGGGTCGGCGGCTGTCGAACCCGCGACGATGAGGGCCGCTACGCAGCTGACCGTGCAGGCTGCCGCGACGCGGATCAATCGGGGGTGGGTCATTGGGACACCGGCCTTCGCTCGACGGTTCGGATTGGTACCTCGGAGGAGAAGTGGTCGGCCACGGCGGCCGCTAGCTCGGTCAATGCGTCGCGGGTGCGTTGATGCAGCGCGGAGAGAGCGGTTTCCCCACCGGCCTCCAGCGTGCGGTCCCACGGCACTGTTATCACCTTGGCGCAGCGCTTGGCGAAGTGATCCTCGATGCGCTCCAAGGGGATCCCACCGCTGCGCCGCACGCCGTTGATTACCACGACCGCGCGCGCGACCAGTTCGCCGTGGCCATGCTCACCGAGCCAGTCGAGCGTGAGCGCGGCGGCACGCGCACCGTCGAGAGCAGGTCGCAGCACAAGGACAAGCTGGTCGGCCTCGGCCAGCAAACCCTGGTTCGCGCTGTCGAGGATGCCGGTGCCGGTGTCGAGCAGAATCAGGTTGTAGTAGTGGTCGAGCAGCTCGATGACCCGGTGGTACGCCTGACGGTCGAGCGCGAGCCCAATGCGCGGGTCGTCGTCGGAGGCGAGCACCTCGAGCCGAGACTCCGGTGCCTGCGCGGTGTAGGAGCGCAGATCCGAGTAGCTCGAGATCATGTCCATCTCGTCGAGCACATTGGTGATCGTGCGCGGACACGGCCGCGAGACGCGATGCGCGAGATTGCCGGCATCTGGGTTCGCGTCGACAGCCACCACGCGGTCTCCGCGCAGTGTGGCGTACGTGCTGCCGATCGCCATGGTGATCGTCGTCTTGCCGACGCCGCCCTTCCGGCTCATGACGACGACCCGGCGCGAACCTTGAATAGGTGCGGTCACACGCTCCAGTAGCGCGGCGCGCCTGCGTTCTTCAGCAGTCGGGCCAGGATTGATCGCGCCGGAGCTCGCCGTGTACACCATTCGTCGCCACCCAGCGCCTGGCGGGTCGCCGCCCTTGGGGCCGAGAATCGCCGCGTCGGTAAACGCTGCTGCGGTCAGGTCGTCGTTCGGTTCGGGGGACACCATGGCGGTCTCCTTGGTTGCGCGGCTTTCCCGCCGGCCCGCTCGGACCGCCCGGGCATGACGCAGACGCGGCACGGACTGGACGGCGATCTGCCATAACAGCGCGGCAATGCCGAGCATGGGCACGACAAGAAGCACGATCGACAGCATTGATAGCACGGCTGTCGCGAACTCATGGGAACGCCACGCCGCGGTCAGCTCTGTGGTCTGGTTGCCGATCGCGGCCACGGTTCGACGCCCCAGGGTAGGCAGGCTGTAGAGCAGCAAACCGAACGCGACGGCAAGAAGGGGTACGACAAGGAGGACCCACCCGGTGACGATTCGCCGCGCTGCCGGGCGAAGCTCGTGCACGCGTGGGTCGACGGCGCGTCCGGGCAGCAGGCTGCCCAGCACCGGCCGGACACGGGCGAACAGGTCGGGCACCCCGGCGAGGTCGGACAGCACGAAATAGCCGTCGAAGCGCACCGTCGGGATGAGTTGCTGGAGCATCTCGAGCTGCATGACGAGTGCAGCTAGCAGAAAGATTCCTTGGTTGGTTGTGAGGGAGAGGCTGCCCAGGACGAGCAGGCACCAGAGGTTCAAGTACAGCCCACCGAGGTCGGTGCGAATTCGACCCGGGCGATCGAGGCGGTAGGAGTCGGTGACATTGGTGAAGAACGCAGGGAAGATCAGGTAGACGCCCATGCCGACCACGCCCGGCTTCGCGCCACCGTACGTGGAGGCGGCAGCGTGGCCCAGTTCGTGCACGAGCGCGCAGAACAGAAGGATGCCGACCAGGGCGAGCAGATATCCAGGTGCCGCGAACGCCTGACTGAGTGCTGCGTTGAGGCTGCGCGTACGGATCAGCACCACATCCATCACGACTGCCGCGACGATCACGGCGAGCACCACGCCAGGGTGCAACAGCGGCGCCATGACGCGCGAGCATGCCTGTACGGCGCGTGCCGGCAGCACGGTGCGGCGAAAGCGCAGTGCCAGTAACGGATTCGCCCGGGGCGCACTGGCAGATCGCTCCCGCGCGGCGCGATCCTCGACCAGCCCCATGGGCGCGAGCTTCTGCGCGATGAGCCGGCGCAGACCGTCGACGGTCAGCTCGCGACCACACGCCTCGCTGACCGCGGCGGCGACCTGCGCGTCGTCGCGCTCGGCGGACACCTCACGAACGACAAGGCGCAGCAGTTCCGAGACCTGCAGTACCTGACCGTCGCCGCGACGCACCAGGTACGTCGGGTGACGCAGGCCCGAGCCTTGCACCTGGCCGAGCTCGCGGAGGCCGTTGGCCCGGCACCAGCGGGCGTCGGCCGAACCGGCGGCAAGGGCCGGCAGCGGCTCGGTCCTCGCGTCGTCGGTGGGTGGGCCCGCCTTGACGAGCCCACCCGTTGGCGATGTGTCCACCGGACTGTCAGTGCATCCAGGCGGCGAGCTGCTGCCCCGCGAAGGCAGACGCCGAGCTGTTGATCGTCGCGGCGTTGATCGCGATCGCAACGTTCACGCCGATCACGTTGACAACATTGACCGACCAGAGTGTCTCCCGCTGTGGGAGAAGCTCCACGGTCTGTGCGTCGAGCTCTTCGTCGCGCAGGACCGGGTAGTAATCCATACCGGTCTACCTTTCTCTGAGGCGTGCGGGCCGGCCCGGCCCAGGACGGCCCGCACGCACGACCTCGGTCGGCGCTAGCCGACGATGATCGTCTGCCCGGCCACCGCGTTCGCGGCGGACTGGATGGTGTTCACGTTGAACGCCAGTGCCGAGTTCGACGCCAAGACGTTCAAGTTCACGAACCCGAAATTGTGCAGGGTCTCCCGTGCCGGCAGCAGCTCAACGCTCTGGTCATCCAGCTCGCTGATAGTGAGTTCCTTACGCATGTCAGATCACCTCCCCCGCGCGCTCGGATACGCCCAGTACGCCACGCCTGGCGTGACTCAAGAGTGATCGCAGCGTTACTTCCGTGCCGTTCGCTGGCGCCCCGCGCCCGCTACCCCCAAACTGCTTGGGGGGCTGAACAGATGGGGCGTCAAGACGGGGGGATTGGCAGGACCGATGAAATGTCCGATAACGGCGCCACCGAGCGTGTCGGCGTGTTGGTAATCCGTGCCTGGCGGGAAACGGATGCAGAACAGCCCTTCCGGGCACGAGTGACCTATGGTCGCGTGGCCGACGATGCGCCGGCCACAGTTGTTACGGCTGATCCGGACGAGGTGGTCAATACCGTACGACGCTGGCTGACAGAAGTGTCCGCTCCGGGCACAGATTATTGACAATGCATTGTGCGTAGAGGCACCGTAAGACGGCATCTGGGTCAGCGGCACCGGGGGGCGGGGAACGCCATGACCTCACAGGGCACTAGCGCTGTGCCGATCACGCAACCGTTATGGAGCCTTGAACTATTCGACTCATGGCGCTTGTCGCGGACCGGGGCCGTGCACGAAATGCGCACTCGGGAGCAGCGCCTCGTTGCTCTGTTGGCGTTGCACGGCGCTCGGCGCCGTAGTTATCTGGCCGGCATCCTCTGGCCGGACAGTACGGAAGCCCATGCCGGTGCCAGCCTGCGCGCCACGACTTGCCGGATAGACCAGATGGCGCCGGGTCTGCTATTCCACGACCGTCACGACGTCGCGCTCAGCACGGACCTGCGCGTGGACGTGCGCGACTTCGTGGAGTACGTCTGGCGCCTTTCCGGCACGAGACAATCCCGCGCCCTTTCGGGCAACGAAATCACGAGCCGCTTGCCGCTGCTGCTGCAGGGCGAGTTACTTCCCGGCTGGTACGACGACTGGGTGATCTACGAACGTGGCCGACTGCAGCAACTGCGCGTCCAGGCGTTGGAGCTCACGGCGGCCTGGATGCTTAATCAGGGCGACGTTGCGGCCGCGCTCGTCGCCGCATCCGCCGCCGTCGCGATCGAGCCGCTTCGCGAGAGCGCGCAGCGAATGCTGATCCGAGTCCACATACATGACGGGAACTACTACGCGGCACTACGCGACTATCACGACTTTCGCTCGCGGATGCTGCGCGAACTCGGTATCGCACCGTCCGATCAGATGCTGGCTCTCGTGAGCCCGATTCTGAAGCTGCGGCGCGCAAAGACGCCGGTAGCCTGGGCCGACCGCACACCCGGTCTATCCCCGTCGCCGCGTACCTGGTCGACGGCGACCCGGTTGCGGGCATCGACCTCGCCTACCGCCGAGACCCGCTCACCACCCTGACCAAAAGCCTTGGCCAGCGCCCTCACGAGGCCCACCGTTCCACGCTGTCCACTTTGCAGCTGAACGTGCTGGAGTTTGAGCTTGCCTTGGACACCGCTGTGTTCCGAATGACGGTTTCACCTGATCCGACGGCACTCGTAGACGAGACAGTCGAGCGGTAATGAACGTTGCCGTCCGACGAATCGAACGCAACCGTGACGATGTAGTTGCTGGTCTTCGACGAGTGGTTGACGATCCTTACTTTCGCTGCCGGCTGCCCATTCGTGGTCGTGCACGACACGATTGTGACGTCCTTTGCGGCTGAGCCGCCGTGCGGCGCCGCCGCAGACGTCTTGTGATGGCCCCCGCCACTGCCGCCGGGCTTGGAGCTGCCGGAGGCGATCAGCGCGGCCAGTCCGGCTGCAATCATCACGGCTACGGCTATGGCTCGTACAGGCATCGCACTCCCCGTCAAGTGATGGGCCCCGTCGACTGCGAAATCAGACCCCGCGTTCGCGTGATCCCGCTACCTCCCGCAGCCGACGTGACTCGATCCAGACAACAATTGCGGCCGGCGTACACAAGACGTCGGTCGGATCCCGGGAGATCGCGACCTGGCTCCAGTGCCCGATCAGCGGCCACCGCAGCCAGCCGAGCATGTCGCCGTAACCTCCAGCGACCGCTGGCGAGAGCTTTGTCGCGGCGAAGCCGATCGCCACGGTCGCTGCTACGGCGAGCACGCCACGGTCACCCAGACACCACGGTCTGCGCGTGGCGGCTCGGGCCAGTTCGTATACGGAGATGATCAGCAGCGGAAGGAACACCAGCCCGGCAAGATCTGAGAGCTTGCCCGACAGCAGCCCGGGCCAACGCTGCTTGAGCACGTGATCATTCACGATCAGCACCACGAGGGCCACGACAGCGAGTGGTCGTATCAGCAGGTCGCCCGGGGCCCGCTCCCGATGGCCCTCGGCGCCCGTATATCGGGCGATCCTCCGGTACGTCGCGATCTTGCCCCTGGGCCGTTGCGAGGCATCGTTCACGGTCATCCCCCGACCGGACTTCCGATCTGCACGACGTAGTTTGACACCGCGACCGCGGGTGGACAACCACTCGCCGGCTCTACACGGCCGGCGTGCCGTCGGGGAACGCGTGGACACGCGTACCGTTTGCCGCGTGGCTACGACCTTCCACGTTCGGCGGCAGCCGTGTATGGGCTGCGGGAGGAAGGTCATCGTCATCGAGAATCGACAGTCCGGGCTGGGCGGCCTGCTGCGGCTCGGGCAACAGACGGCCGTCCAGCATGCGGACTTCGAGCCCGGCCCGGGCCAAGCCGACCGAGTCGACGAATTGTGCCGCCGCGAGCGCGAATAGGTGCTCGACACGATCAGTGCGGGTGATTGCATGGATAGTGGAGAGTGGGACGCTCGGTACGCGGCTACCGACTTGCTCTGGACGGCCACGCCGAACCGCTGGGTCGAAGCCGAGCTTACCGATCTGCCCCCCGGTCGTGCGCTCGACCTCGCGTGCGGCGAAGGCCGCAACGCCTTGTGGCTCGCCGAGCGCGGCTGGCAGGTCACCGCTGTCGACTTCTCCGGCGTGGCGCTCGCCAAGGGGCGCCGCGTCGCGGAGGCCGCCGGCGACGGACGGGCGGATCGCATCGACTGGGTCGAAGCTGATCTGCTCGCCTACCAGCCCGAGCCGGCTGGCTACGAGGCTGTGGTCGTGGCCTACCTCCAGCTGCCCGGCGATGAGCGTCGCGTCATCGTGCCGCGGGCGGCTGCGGCGCTGGCCGAAGGCGGGGTGGTGCTCGTGGTCGCCCATGACTCGGCGAACCTGACCGACGGCGTGGGCGGTCCACCTGATCCAGCCGTGCTGTATACCGCCGACGACGTCAGCTCTGACCTCGCGGCGAGCGGGGTGCCGATGCGGATCGACCGGGCCGAGCAGGTGCTCCGCCCCGTCGAGGGCCAGCCGCGTCCCGCGATCGACCTGCTGGTACGAGCCACGCGCAGCAGTTCACCTGCCGAGACGTAGCTGGGCAGGCGGCTTCAGCCGGGGAGGTCCTCCGGACGCTTGGCGGCGAGCTTGCCTTGCAGCAGTCCGGTGGCCTGGCCGACCTCAATGAGGTAGCCGTCCGGGTCCCGCATGTAGCAGCGGATCTCTGCCTCGCGGTCGATCGGCGGCGTGACGAACTCTGCGCCCTTCGCCTTCCACTCCTCGTAGCGGGCCTGGACGTCGGCGACCCGCAGGTTCAAGAAGATCGACGTGGTGTCGCCGGGCTCATAGTCGACCACCGTGATACCCGGCTTGTCTGGGGTTGGCGGCCCGCCGGGGTTCATGATGATCCAGGAATTGGCCAGCTTGACGATGCACGGGTTCTCTTCCAGGACGACGGTGCCGCCCAGGACGCGCGAGTAGAAGTCCCGGGAACGCGCGACCTTGCGGACCGTGATGAACAACGTCACCACGATGCCCTCGGTGGGCGTGGGGAGGTTGGCGTAGTCGATGCGCGGCGCGGACTCGGTCATCCCAACATGATGGCCCAGACCGAACCGTTTCGGTGTCGACAATGCTCAGCCTGCCTTCTGGGCGGTGACGATCCCGTGGATTTCCTGGGTCAGCTGGTAGATGGATCGGGTCACCGCGGTGTTGGTCTGGAGTTCCTGCTCCTGGGCGACGAAGTCGTGATCTGCCTTGGTTTGCTGAAAAGCGGCCTGCCGGTTTTGGCCGATCATGACGAAGGTCGAGAGGAAGATTGCCTCGAGCGACACGATGAGCGTCAACGTCGGCCATGGGCTGCGTTCCACTAACAACATCCACACCGCAAACAGCACGATGTGCAGGTAGACGAAGCCCATCGAGCCCGCGAACCGCGTGATTTGGTCGGCAATTCTGAGCTGGACGTCTTCGGCACGCTTGTTGAATTGATCCAGCACGGCGGGATGGTGCGGCAGCGCAAGGTCAAGTCGGCTCGGTAGCATGGGCAAGCGACCTTTCTGGTCTCGGCGACTCGAATTCGTCAGGTACGGCGACGGGCGGCCCGATAGCCGCCCGATACGCCAAACTTCGCTGCTAACGCCGGCGCGAGTTCAAGCCACCGCCGCCAAGAGTTCCTTGGCGTGCGAACGCACGATGAATGCCTCCACGATCTGCCAGCCGCCGATGATGATCAGCCAGATGCCGCTGAGCACGGCGAGCGCCAACACCGAGTGAAGCGGCACGAGAATGATGACGATGCCGCCGATGGCCAACACGATTCCGCCGAAGATCTGCCAGCCTCGGTAAGGCATGTCCGGCGTGGAGCCAGCAGCGACAGCACGGGCTATTCCGGTGATCAGCCAGCTGAAGCCGATCCACAATGCCAGGAGCAAAATAGACTCCGCCGCGCCGCGGAAACTGATCAGGCCGAGCAGGATCGAAAGCACGCCGGTGATGGCGCTGAGGAAACGAAACGAGCCGGGCTCGTCCGGCGCGAATGCCAATATGATCTCAAATATGCCGCTGACGAGCAGGTAGATTCCGAACAGCACGCCGACGACACGCACCGTTTGATGCGGCCAGACGAGCACGATGACGCCCACGACGACAGCGGCGATGCCCAGGCCCAGCAGCCACAACCACCCCCTGTGGGCAATGCGTTCAAGCACCGATTCCGGGACGCGCTCAGCAGCCTGATGCACCATGCGCTAAGCATGGCGGCAGAGTGGGCCGGCGTAAACACTCTCTCGGCCGGCGCAATGGCGCCACGAGCTCGCGCCCGGCCGGGGCTGTCCCCAGGGCCGGTACTCGTTCGTCGCCTAGGTATGACCACTACGCGCGCCGCGCAGCCGCGGCATGAGAGTCCTGGGAGAGCCATGATGCCGAAACGCGCCGTACCGACGTGGGCGGTGCTGGCGGTGTGCTGCATCGCTCAGTTCATGGTCGTACTGGATGTGTCGATCGTGAACGTGGCGCTGCCGAGGATGCGTGCCGATCTCGCGCTGTCCGCCACTAGTCAGCAATGGATCATCAACGCTTACACACTCACGTTCGCCGGGTTCCTGCTGCTCGGCGGGCGGTCCGCCGACCTGCTCGGACGTCGTCGCACGTTCCTGCTCGGCCTGGGCGTGTTCACCGCGTGCAGCCTGCTCGGCGGGCTGGCGCAGAACGGCCCGGAGCTCATCGGCGCCCGTGCGGTGCAAGGTATCGGCGCGGCGTTGCTGGCGCCGGCCACCCTCAGCCTGCTCACCACGACGTTCACCGAACCTGTCGCGCGTCGCCGCGCGCTAGGCGCCTGGTCGGCAACCGCCGCGAGCGGCGCCACGGCCGGTGTGCTGGCCGGCGGCATCCTGACCGACCTGCTCGACTGGCGGTGGGTGCTGTTCGTCAACGTGCCCATCGGCGTTGCCCTGATCGCGGCCGCGATCGGGTCGCTGACCGAGTCCCGGGCGAGCGAACGCTCGCGCCCCGACTTTGCCGGGGCCGTCACGGTTACCGGCGGGTTGGCCCTGCTCGTCTACGGCATCGTCAGCACCGACACCCGCTCGTGGGGCTCGCCGGCCACGATCCTCACGTTGCTGGGCGCAGCCGCATTGCTCGCCGCGTTCGTCGTGATCGAGTCGCGCCGCGCCCAGCCGCTGATCCCTCTGGCGGCGTTCCGGCGCCGCCCGGTTGCTGCCGCGAACGGCATCGCCGTCCTGATCGGCGCGGCGCTGTTCAGCATGTTCTTCTTCCTGTCGCTCTACCTCCAGCAGGTGAACGGCTATAGCCCGCTCAGGTCCGGATTCGCCTTCCTGCCCGCAGCGCTGGCGACGTTGATCGGCGCCCTGTCCGCCCCCCGGCTGGTTGCGCGCATCGGCGTCCGGCGGCAGCTAATCATCGGACCTATCTTGGCAGCCACCGGGCTCGCCTGGCTGAGCCAACTCTCGGCGGGCGACGGCTACGCCGGCCACGTATTCGGAGCCCTCGTGCTGACCGGGCTCGGCATGGGCCTCTCGTTCGTGCCGATGACCATCGCCGCGACGGCGGACGTGCCGGCACACCAGGCCGGGCTGGCGTCCGGACTGATCAACACCACCCGCCAGCTCGGCGGCGCGGTCGGCCTCGCCGTCATGGCTACGGTCGCAGCCGGGGCGTCGTCGCCGACCGTCGGTTACGACCGCGCGTTCTGGATCAGCGCCGCCGCAATGGTGATCGTGGCCGCCCTGGCCCGGGCACTGCCCGGCAACCCGAAGCCGCAGCAGCAGGTAACCAGCCGTAAGGAGAACGCCGAGGCCGCCGTGCTGGTCGAGGCCTAGCCATCGTGGCACGCATATCGGCCGTATAGCGCATTTCGCCGTCGTCACGGAGCGGCGCCGCAGCGCGCGGCGGCACCTGTCTGCCGATCTCCCTCACCACGACGTGCTGTCAGCACCTCGACGATTGGTGCTCAGCGCGAAACGCAGGATTGACTGGATGTACCGCAGACCGGAAGATATCCCTACCCGTCTGCGCCGTGCAGGGTGGCGCCGAGGCAGCGGGGGTTGCTGAAGGAGACGTCTCCGGGGGGAGCAAGTTCCCCGCTGCCCCGTGCCAATCGACCTCTCAGTAGGCCCCGGTTGGTTCCGTCCCTAGCGGCATGACGGCCCAGCGCAGCGTGCCGCTAGCGGCGTTTCCGACCGCCGCCAGCGTGACCGCGGTCTCCCTGCCGTGCGAACGTTGCAGGCACGCATCGGCGGTCACCTGGCCGGCGTACCGACGCGCTCGGCTGATGAGCGACCGGACGGCGGGCCGGGTCGGCAATGTGAAGTGGACAGTCAGCGGCCGGCGCGACCAGGTGATCAACGGCCACGTCAACAGCTGCCGGGCGGCGGGGTTGACCTCGACGATGAGCCCATGGTGATCGGTACGCAGTAAGGGGATGGGGGTGTCGGCAAATGCCCGCTCGTACTCCGCGCCGGTGAGGAATGCGGCCGCTCGAGCCACCTCGAGCTCCTGTTCTTGCACGCAGAGTTCCTCCCGTGCAGCGAGCAGCTGACCGCTCGCCGCACGAACCTCATCGCGGACAGCACCTGACTCCTGGTCGGCGAGCGATTCGAGGCGCAGCCGGTACGCGTCGAGCTCACTAAGGAAGGTCGCGAGCTCCGGGCGGTCGGACATGACGCTCCTCCGAGGTCGAATCCTGCGCCCGCGAGTGATCAAGTCACGAGTCTGATCCTCGAAAGCCGCAATCCTCACAGTACCCACTGGCGCGCAAGAGCGAACCGTGATCGGATCTCAGGCAACCGAGACCGGCTCGGATACGCCAGAAGAGAAGCCTCATGCGGAGGGACATTGTCGTACTAGGCGCCTCGGCAGGCGGGGTCGAGGCGCTAAGAACGACGTTCGCGAACCTTCCCGCAGATCTGCCTGCGGCGGTCCTAGTCGTCCTCCATGTCCCGGCCTACGGTGGCAGCGTGCTGCCTGCCATTCTGGACCGCGCCGGCCCGCTACCCGCGCGGCACGCGATACCCGGCGATCCGCTCGTCGCAGGTCGGGTACTGGTGGCGCCACCGGATCAGCACCTGGTGATCGAGGACGGCCTCGTGAGCCTGAGTCGAGGCCCTCGCGAGAACGGCCATCGCCCTGCGATCGACGTCCTCTTCCGTACAGCTGCGCAAGCCGAGGGCGCTCGGGTGATCGGCGTCGTACTGTCGGGAGTCTTGGACGACGGCACGGCCGGCGCGGTCGCAATCCGGAGCCGCGGCGGTGTCGTGATCGTTCAAGATCCCAGAGACGCGCTTTACCCAGCAATGCCGCTAAGCGCAATAGAGCATGTCGACCCGGATCAGGTCGCCACGGCCGCCGAGATGGGTGGCCTCATCGACACGATGTGCCGGGTCGACATCACCGGAACCGAGCCCGAGGCGTCATCCTTGATGAGGATTGAGGCCGACCTAGCGAAGATGGACGGCGACGCAATGAACGATCCGGTCCGCCCGGGCGTGCCGTCCGGTTTTTCGTGCCCGGACTGCGCGGGCACGCTGTTCGAGATCCGAGACGGCGCGCTTATCCGCTATCGGTGCCGCGTCGGGCATGCGTGGTCGCCCGAGAGCCTGCTGGGCGAGCAAGCGTTGCAGTTGGACGGTGCCCTGTGGATGGCCCTACGCAGTCTCGAGGAGAAGGCTGCCCTAGCGCGGGAGTTGGGACAGCGCGCGACGGAGCGGGGGAACCCGCTCACCGCACATCGGTTCCATGACCAGGCCGAGGAAGCGACCCGGGCAGCGACTCTGATTCGATCGCTGCTGCAATCGCACGTGGCACCTTCACGGCAGCGCACCGAGGGGACGTGACATATGGCTACGGATAAAGCGGCCGACTCGGGACCGACCGAGTCACGGGGATCGGGTGGCCGTCGGCCGGCCGAGACTGTCGATCCGACATTCGAGCGGCTGCTCAACTATCTGAAGGAGAGCAGAGCATTCGACTTCACCGGGTACAAGCGGGCGAGCTTGATGCGCCGTGTGCAGCATCAGATGCGTCAGACCGGAGTCGAGACGTTCGAGGAGTACCACGACTACCTGCAGGTGCACCCCGACGAGTTCACTGCGCTGTTCAACACGATTCTGATCAACGTGACCGGTTTCTTCCGCGACGAAGAAGCCTGGGAGTACATGAGGACATCGGTCTTGCCACCTCTGCTCGACGAGATCGGCATGGCACCGATCCGAGTGTGGAGCGCCGGCTGCGCGTCAGGGGAAGAGGCATACAGCCTGGCGATGGAACTCTCCGAGCGGCTCGGCCAGGACGCCTTCCGGGCGCAAGTCAAGATTTATGCCACTGATGTGGACGAGGACGCGCTGGCGGTAGCCCGCCAGGCGACCTACGCCGAACGTGACTTGACGGGCCTCCCGGAGGGCTACCAGGACCGGTATTTCGAATCGATCGGGGGCAGCCGATACGTTTTCCGCAAAGAGCTCCGGCGCAGCGTAATCTTCGGGCGCAACGACCTCGTGCAGGACGCCCCGATCTCGCGAATCGACCTGCTGGCTTGCCGCAACACGTTGATGTACTTCAATGCCGAGACCCAGTCCCGGATCGTGTCGCGCTTGGGCTTCGCGCTTCGTCCCAAGGGCGTGCTCTTCCTCGGAAAGGCCGAGATGCTCCTCAACCACGCAACGATGTTCGAGCCGCTGGATCTGAAGCGCCGGTTCTTCCGCAAGGCCGCCCACCCCCACGGCGACGAGATCACCGAAGGCATGGGAGTCCGTCAGATCAAATCGCGTCTGGCCGACGGAAATGATCTCGAACCGCTGCGCACCGAGGCCTTCCTCAACAGCCCCGTGCCGCAATTGGTGGTGGACCAGAGCGGTCAGCTCGCGCTGCTCAACCACCGTGCGAGCTCGTTGTTCGCGCTGAGTGATCGTGACCTCGGCCGTCCGTTCCAGGATCTCGAGGTCTCATTCCGGCCGGCCGAACTCCGCTCGCATATCGGTGCGGTACACGACAACCGCCTTCCGGTGTGGCTGCGGGATGTCGAATGGCAGCGGTCGTCCACAGAGCAGCTGTTCTTCGACATCCAGCTGGTGCCCCTGGTCGACGGCCGCTCGCGACTGCTCGGGATCGCGATCATCTTCAACGACGTCTCCCGCTACCGGCAGCTGCAGACCGAGCTCGAGGCGGCCAACCGTCAGCTCGAAACGGCCTATGAAGAGCTGCAGTCCACGAACGAAGAGCTCGAGACCACCAACGAGGAGCTGCAGTCAACCGTCGAAGAGCTGGAGACCACCAACGAGGAGCTGCAGTCCACGAACGAAGAGCTCGAGACGATGAACGAGGAGCTGCAATCCACGAACGAGGAGCTCGAGACGATCAACGACGAGCTCAACCTCCGCACGGACGAGCTCAACCAGACGAACTTCTTCCTCGAGTCGATCCTCGGGTCGCTCGACGCCGGCGTCGTCGTCCTCGACCGCGAGCTGCGGGTGACCGCCTGGAACGACGGCGCGTATCAGCTGTGGGGACTGCGCGGCGACGAGGTGCAGGGGCAGCACTTCATGAACCTCGACATC
>JBPYES010000126.1:0-22708 GCA_051984825.1 Jatrophihabitantaceae bacterium | reverse complement strand
GAGCTGCGGCTCGGGTAATCCGAACGCCAGTGGCAGCCGCGGCTTTCCTTGCGGGCTGCGGCCGCGGTGATGACGCATCGCGCGACTGTGGCCAGCGACCCGGCGGGTAGCTCGTCCAGTTCGTCGACCGCGGCGCGGAGGCCGGCGGCGTCGCGGCGGATCCCGGCGTACTTCGTCAGGACGTTCCGGACCTGCTCCGGCTCGGAGTCCTCGACCAGGCGCACCGTGCGGAACCCACCGTGCCGACGCGGGGGAAGCTCCAAGGTAAGCGCAGCAGCTACCCGCCGGCCGAAGACCAGCCCTTCGAGCAGGCTGCTCGAGGCCAGCCGGTTCGCGCCGTGCACACCCGTCGCCGCGACCTCCCCGACGGCGTAGAGACCGGGCACGTCGGTGGCACCGGTGCGATCGACCCAAACTCCGCCGCACAGGAAGTGCTCCGCCGGTGCCACCGGAATCAGCTCGGTGGTCAGGTCGACACCGTGGCGCTGGCACGCCGCGATCACCGTGGGAAACCGTTCATGGGCGACATCGGACGGGATGCGCGTGGCGTCGAGCCACACGTGTGGTCTGCCGTCGCGCCGCATCGCCGACTCGATTTCCCGGGCGACGATGTCTCGGGGCGCAAGGTCGGCTAGTGGATGCCGTCCGGCCATGATCGGTCGCCCGGCTTTGTCGCGCAGCACCGCGCCCTCGCCACGGACCGCCTCTGTCACCAGCGGGAGCTGACCTGCCGTGGCGCCCGTGTAGAGCACCGTCGGATGGAACTGGACGAACTCCATGTCGACGACGGTGGCGCCGGCACTTACGGCGAGAGCAATGCCGTCGCCACGCACCGCCGGCGGGTTTGTGCTGGCCCGATAGGCATTGCCGATGCCGCCGGTCGCGAGCACAACAGCGCGTGCCTGGACGACCTCTTGCCGGCCGTCGAGGTCCACGAGCGCGCCGGCCACCTGGCCATCGCCGGCCTGAAGCAGCCCGACGACGCGACCCGATGCGACGGCGACTCCGGCCCGCTCGACTGCCGCGCGGAGCGCCCGATGAACCTCGGCGCCGGTGGCATCACCGCCCGCATGCACGACCCGTGCCCGGCCGTGCCCACCCTCAAGCGTCCTCGACAAACTTCCGTCGCGCCGCCGGTCGAACACAGCCCCCGAAGCGATCAGGTCCGCGACGCGCTGTGGCCCCTCCTCGACCAGGATGCGAACGTGGCGCTCGTCGCAGAAGCCCGCGCCGGCGATCAGCGTGTCCCGCTCGTGATCGTCCGGATCGTCGGCGCCGAACGCCGCCGCGACACCGCCCTGCGCCCACGGCGTACTGCCCTCGCCCGAACTGAGCACCAGCACATCGCGGGTGGCCGCCAGACCGAGGGCAGCCGAGAGGCCGGCAACACCCGCGCCGATGACCAGCACGTCGACCGAACGGCTCATCGGCCGACCCCTGCCGGGCTGATCGCGAGCATCCGCTCGACCGCCCGCCGGGCCGGCGCTGCCACTTCGGGGGCGATCGTGACCTCGTCACGGCCCTCGCGCAGGCTCCTCAGGAGCAGCTGCGGGGTGATCATCTTCATGAACCGGCAGGTCGCGCGCGGGTTTACCGGCAGGAACGTCGTGCGCTGATTTGCCTTGCTCAGTTGGTGGAGCATGCCTACCTCGGTCGCGACGAGCGCTGTCTTCGCCGTCATGCCACGGGCTGCGGCGAGCATCCCGCCGGTCGAGAGGATCCGGGTACGGTCGGCCGGCAGTTCGCCTTCGCCGGCCAGCCACACCGCCGATGAGGCGCAGCCGCACTCGGGATGCACGAGCAACTCCGCATCGGGGTAGGCAGCGACGCGGGCCCGGAGGTCGGTGGGGCTGATCGCCGCGTGTACGTGGCACTCGCCCAGCCAGATCTCCAGGTTGTCCCGGCCGGTCAGCCGCTGGACGTGCTGGCCCAGAAACTGGTCGGGCAGGAACAGCACGGTCTGATCAGCAGGAAGAGAGTCGACCACTGCCACGGCGTTCGACGAGGTACAGCACACGTCGGCCTCGGCCTTGACCGCGGCGCTGGTGTTGACGTACGCGACGACGGCAGCGCCCGGATGCGCCAGCTTCCACGAACGCACGTCCTCCACGGTGACTGTGTCGGCAAGCGAGCAGCCCGCACGCGCGGTCGGGATCAGCACCGTCTTGTCCGGACTGAGCAACTTGGCCGTCTCAGCCATGAAGTGCACGCCGCAGAACACGATCGTGGCGGCATCGGTGGTGGCCGCGATCCGCGACAGCTCCAACGAGTCCCCGACATGATCGGCGACATCCTGGATCGCCGGCTCCTGATAGTTGTGCGCGAGTATTACTGCATCGCGGTCCTGCGCCAACGCCCGAACCTCAGCCTGCCAGTTCGACGTAGTCCACTGCGCGTTCGGCATGTCCCACCGCCTCAGTTTTCGCCTGATAGTCGATAACTCTGTTGGGGACGTTACCATGAGCTGCGTGCCAGCGACGCGCCAACGTGATGCAGTCGACTGGCCCGCATACCCTCACGAGGTTCTCGCTGTGGTGCTCTCGGTGCGCTCAGGACGACTGTCAGTCCTGTTGTGGCGGCGGGCGCAGAGCCCCTACCGGTACCGGTGGTCCCTGCCCGGCGGCGGGGTCGAGCCGCGGGATCGACTGCGCGAGGCCATCAGCCGGCACCTGGCCACCAAGGTCGACGTTCGCGAGCTCGCGCATCTCGAGCAGTTGGCAACGCACAGCGCAGTCAATCGAGATCCACGCGCTCGCGTACTCGCTACCGCCTACCTCGGCCTCGTGCCCTCAGACGTCGAGCCGCAATTGCCTGCCGACACCGCATGGCATCCGATCGATCAGCTGCCGCCGACGGCATTCGACCATCACTACTTCATCGACGCCGCCGTCAGCCGCCTGCGCGCGAAGCTGTCCTACACCAACATCGGCTTCGCCCTCGCTCCGGGCGAGTTCACCATCTCCGAGCTGAGCAAGCTCTTCAGCGCGGCACTCGGCTACCAGGTCGACGCGACCAATTTGACCCGGATCCTCACTCGCCGCCACGTCATCGAACCGACCACGCGCACCGCGCCATCGGGCAAGACCGGCGGCCGGCCCGCCGGCCTGTACCGCTTCGCTACCCGCGAACTCACCGTCACCGACCCCTTCGCCGTCCTCAAACCGCCGAGGTAAGCCCCTGCCGGAGGCGCTCCGCCTGCCGTCCGGATGAAAGACTGGACGAACATCCGACGAAGGAAGGTCTGTGCAGGATCCAACGGCGCTGTTCACGATGGGTGCGTTGCCCGACATGGATCGACCGGTGCTGGTGCAGGCGCTCGACGGTTTCATCGACGCCGGCAGCGGTCGCAGGCTCGCGCGCGACCACCTTCTCAGCGCGCTCGACTCCGAACCGGTCGTCAACTTCGACGTAGATCAGTTGCTCGATTACCGATCGCAGCGACCTGAGATGACCTTCACCACCGATCACTGGGATGGCTACGCCGCACCGGAACTGGCCGTGCATCGGGTGCGCGATCTCGACGACACGACGTTCCTGCTGCTGCACGGGCCAGAACCGGACCTGCAATGGGAACGATTTATCGCAGCGGTGCAACATCTGGTGGCCGAACTCGATGTGCGGCTACTGATCGGCCTGGATGCAATCCCGATGGCGGTACCGCACACCAGGCCGGCGACGGTCATCGCGCACGGGACGCCGCTCGAGCTCGTCGCCGAATATCCGAAGTGGCTGCCGACGATCCGCGTACCGGCCAGTGTGGGAAACCTGCTCGAATACCGCCTCGGCGAGGCCGGGACACCAGCCTGCGGATTCGCGGTCGCCGTCCCGCACTACGTGGCCCACCTCGACTACCCGGACGCCGCACACACGCTGCTGAGCTACCTGGCCCGCGCCGGCGACCTGTCGCTGCCGACCGAGGCGCTGGCGCGTGCAGCCGACGCGATGCGCCACGACATCACCAAGCAGGTGGCCGAATCCGAACAGGTCGCCACGCATGTTCGCGAGCTCGAGCAGCAATACGACGAGCTAGCCGCAGGACGCGGCAGCCGGCTAATGGCCGACGGCGCCCGGCTGCCCACCGCGGACGAGCTCGCAGCGGAGTTCGAGCGCTACCTGTCCGACCGGCCGGACTCAGACGATGATCCGTCCGCATAACGTGATTGATGTGACCCGCCGATGATCCTCAGGAGGCGAGACGATGGACGTGCGCCTACTCGGGTTCGGATCTGTCGAGGTTGACGGGCAGACCTACGAGCACGACATCCTCATCGACGGCGGCGTCGTGCGGAAACGAAAGAAGAAACCGTCCAAGGCCTACCGCGCCGAATTCGGGCACACTCCCCTCTCGGCCGACGAGGATCTCCCCTGGGGCGGCAACAGGCTGATCATCGGCACCGGCGCTTACGGCTCGCTACCGATCATGCCCGAGGTGATCGAGGAGGCCGGTCGTCGCGGCGTGGACGTTGAGGCAGTCCCGACCGAAGAGGCATGCGCACTGATCGCCGGCATCGAGCCTGGTGCCGTCCACGCCGTACTTCACGTCACCTGCTGAAACCCAGAATGCGTATTCATCCCGGCGCATCACCGCGCTTCTGACGGATGATGGGCGCATGGCCCGCGACGCCAACGAGGTCGAGTGGCTGGACGCCGAGCCGTCACCGGAGCCACCCCCGCTGCATCTGCCGCGTCGGGCTCGGTACCTGTTGCTTGGCGCCGTCGTAGTCGCTTTGGCGCTCGTACTGATGCTGACCAGCCACGACACGAAGCGGGCGGCTTCACCAACCAACCCCATCTCGACGTCGAGCACCTCGGCCTCGACCGGGGCGCCGAGTTCGAACGTCCCACCGACGTCGCTGCCGTCAGTGATCAATCTCGGGCACCCGTTGCTGAGCGTGCCCCCGACGTGGGAGCTGGTCGCCCGTAGCGCCGATGCTGTGTACCAGATTCAGCTGGCCACCGGCCGCATCGTGCGTGTCAGCGCGCCGATTTCGGGAGGCCAGTCGGTGTCGTTTCTGGTCGGGCCGCATGAGGTGGTCGTGCGCCCCTGGGACTGCGTCAGCGGCGAGAACGGGTACTTCATCCGCGACGGCCAGCCCGCGACCGCCCTGGGTGGAGTGCTGGCCGACTGCGGCACAACGTTGCCCGGGCCGGACCCGGGCCAGGCGTGGGTGCAGAACGATGACCCGCGGAATCCGCGGCTGGTGCTGGTTGGCCTCAGCGGCCAACTGACAGGCGTGTCGATGCCCGGGCAGAACTCCAGCGTGGTGCCCGACGGCGCAGGCTACGCACTGGTGACCCTGGTCGGCGGGGTGTATGACGCCCGGCCGGACGGGCTGCACCGGGTCACCACGGGCCGAGTCCTGGCTGCCGGCCCGAGCGGATACCTCGCCGAGGACTGCGACTTCCGGCATACCTGCACGATGGACGTCATCGAGCGACATGGCGGCGCGCGCCACGTGCCGGGCCCGGCGCCCGATCAGTTCGGCAGCGGTGTCATCTCGCCGGATGGCACCCTCGCCGCACTCGTGACACAGCCCACCACGGACACCGACACCGTCGTCCTGCACCTGGTCGACCTCGGCTCCCGCACGGACCACACGACTCGCGTCATGCTGAGCGCCCGCCAGGACCCGCTCAGCGTGATGGCGTGGTCACGACACAGTCAGTGGCTCTTCGTCGCCGATGCGACCGGGCACATCGTCGCGGTCGACCGCACCGGCCGTGCCCGCGCGCTTGACACCGGGCTATCCGCGATCGAACAGCTCAGCGTCCGCGGCTAGGCGTCTCGGCGTTTCAGCAGGTAGGCCGCGAGAACGAGCAGTACTGCGGTCCAGAGGCAGAACACGCCGAATCCCTGCCAGGGCGAGAGCAGATCTCCGGATTGCTGGTGGGCCCGGCCGATCATCTGGCCGGCCTCGGAAGGTAGGTAGGCGTGGACGTGTTTGCCGACACTGCCGGGCAGCAATTGCGCCAACGGCGACAACACGAGCACGAAGCCGATGACGCCGGTGATTCCGGCCGCGGTGTGCCGCAGGAGCGCGCCGATCGCGAGGGCGAACAAACCCAGCACTGCCACATACAGCCCAGCGCCGATCACCGCGCGGAGGACGCCCGGGTCGCTGAGGGCGACCGGTGCGTGCTTGTGCAGAATGGCCGCGCCGATGAAGAACGACGGGAATGCGGCTATCTCGCCGACGATGAACACCAACAGCGCGAAGACGACGCACTTGGCGGCGAGCATCGGTATCCGTTTAGGGACGGCCAGCAGGCTGGTGCGGATCATTCCGGTGGAGTATTCGCTGGCTATAACCATGACACCGAGCACGCAGACAGTGAGTTGGCTCAGCTGGAATCCGGCGCCCAGGATATGGCTCACCGGGTCAGCGCGAATGTCGGCCTGGTCCGACGGGCTTGCTTTGTTCCATTGCGACACGGTCAGCGCGCTGATCAGGATCGTGAACCCGAGCGTCAGAATGACCAGCAGTATCAGTGCCCAGATCGTCGATCGGACCGACCGGATCTTCGTCCACTCCGACGCGAGCAGCGGGCCGAACGGGTGCGACTCATAGGTGGTTGTGGCCGTGGCGGCGGGGGCGACCGGGGTGGTGGTCGTGCTCATCGCTGACCCCTTCCGAGGTGACGGCGGGCAGGTGGAGTGGTGTGGCCGTGGACCGGTCCGTGCGTGCCGTACTCCACGCTGTCGCGCGTCAGCTCCATGAACGCCGCTTCCAGAGAAGCGCGCTGCGGCGTCAGCTCGTGCAGGATCAGGCCCTCGCGGGCAGCCAGCTCGCCGATCCGCGCCGCCTCGAGGTGGCGCACCTTGACCGCCCCGTCTCCGTCGGGATCGACCACCGCCCCCTCGGTGACGAGCACCTCCCGGAGGCGAACCGCGTCCGGCGATTTCACCAGGACCGACTTCTCCGAGCTCTGCTCGATGAATTCCTTGGTGGTGCAGTCGGCGATCACCTTGCCGCGACCGATCACGATCAGGTGCTCGGCGGTGACCGCCATCTCGTTCATCAGGTGGCTGGACACGAAGACCGTCCGGCCCTCGGCCGCCAACTGCTTCATCAGGTTCCGGATCCAGAGAATGCCCTCCGGGTCGAGCCCGTTGACCGGCTCGTCGAGCACCAGCACCTGCGGGTCGCCCAGCATCGCGGCGGCGATACCGAGGCGCTGGCCCATGCCGAGCGAGAAGCCTCCGGCGCGCTTGCGGGCCACCGGATGCAGCCCGACCAGGTCGATCACCTCGTCGACACGCTGCCGCGGCAGCCTCTGCGTCTGCGCCAGCACGAGGAGATGGTTGTAGGCAGTGCGGCCGGTGTGCACGGCCTTCGCTTCCAGCAACGCCCCGACCGTACGCAGCGGTTCGTTCAGCTCCTGATACGGCTTGCCAGCGATCTTCGACGTGCCGGTATCCGGCCGATCCAAGCCGAGAATCAGCCGCATGGTCGTTGACTTGCCCGAGCCGTTCGGCCCCAGAAATCCTGTTACCTGGCCGGGCTCGACGGTAAACGAGAGATGATCCACCGCGAGCTTGTCGCCGTAGTGCTTACTCAGATCACGCGCTTCGATCATCGCGATCCGCCTCCCCGAACGACACGCGCAAGGGCGTGTTCGACTCAGGGTAAGCCCGTCGACCCGATCCGGCGCGGGGCCGCTACTTGAGGGGGCACGCTCGGGTGCCCCCTCTGCCGACAAGGATCCTGGTTTTGGTGGTGGCTCGTGTGCTGTTCGTGGCTCCTAGCAGCTAGGGCTGACTGGGCTGGTCAACCCACTCGGGTTCGACGCCGAGCAAGTGAAAATCGCTGTCCCCGGTGGCTGTTCAATCACCAGGGTGAGCTGCGTGAGCGTGACGGTCGGATTGACACCCGTCCAGTTGCCGTTCGAGCATCCGGCAGCCGAGCCGCTGACAGTGGGTGCCGCACTGAGTGTTGCTGGATTCGTGGTAAACGTGAGGTTCCCATTCTTGATCGCGCTCGCGGGGATTGCCGTATCCGAGCTTGCTGGTCCTTCTAGCACCTTATTTTGGCCGGGTGCTGTATTGCCGCCCCCATTTTGGCATTGATAGAGTGCAAATCCGCTTACGGAGAGATGCACATCGACGTCCTGATTGCCGAGACCTGAGAGGCTCGCGGTGCAGGTGACCGGAATGCTGGTCGTTCCGGCGAAGCTACATACAGGGTCGCCGCCCTTCTTGAAGTGCGCGCTCGAAGCGAACGCGGGAGACGCGAACGCGATTGTCGAGACGAAACAGGCGGCTAGGATAACGATTATTCGGCGCATAATTTCCCCCATCTGAGGCCGAATCGTTTGAGTGCATCTGGCACGCTGCATGCACTCCGGAGGTGCTCGCGCAGCGTGGCATACATACCGGCAGCGAATACCGATAACGTCCGTGCCGAGACAACCATGTGCCATCGTCAGAACCCTCCCCCACCAAGCCGTCGGCTCGGCCCCCTAGAGTTCGACAGAATCAAAGGTAGACGCGCGGAAAGGCCAATGAAAGCCTTTGGCCACAAGTCAATGGCTCATTCCGCTTCCGGCAGACTCGGCGTGTCGCCGCGTACCAGGGCGGAGCCTCGCTGGAGCACAGCCGCGTGCCATTCCGGCGGGATCACCGCGAACACGCCATCGGCCACCGCGCGCAGCGCGTATTCGGCGACGTCGTCCGGGTCAGCGCCGACCGGCGACATCCCGGTCCGTACCAGTGCCGGACATATTGCGGTAACGCTGACCGACGTTCCGCGAAGGGCCATAGCGGTCTGCTCGGCGACGGCCATCACCGCGTGCTTCGACGCTGCGTACGCACCGCCGGTCGGGAAGGTGACGACGCCTGCCAGTGAGGCCGTCACCAGCAGGTGGCGCTCCGCGTTGGCCTGCAGCAGCCGGGGGACGAACGCCCGCAGGCCATTGAGCAATCCATCGACGTTGACCGCGAAGACGCGCTGCCACTCCTGCGGCGCCACTGTCCATGGGGGCCCTGTCGACGCTCCGACAATGCCTGCATTGAGACAGACCAGCGATGCGTCGGGGGTCGCGGCGGCAAGGGATTCCATTTCGTCCGGATGCGATACGTCCACCGTTCTTGCCGTGCCGTGTAGCTCGTCGGCGAGCCGATGCACCGCCGCGCCGTCGATGTCGGCCAGCAGCACGGAGGCCCCCGAAGCTGCCAGCCGCGTGGCCAGCGCGCGGCCGATGCCGCTCGCGGCCCCGGTCACGACCGCAGTCTGGATATCCATCTCGCTGCCCCTCGGGTAGGTCACGTTGGCGTCGGATGCACCAGCCAGACATTGGGCTCCCAGTACTCGCCGAGGTCGCGGTCGGTGTCGACATGCAACGGCGCGAGCCCGTCCGGAAAGACGTAGTCACCGGACTCCGGAAATCGCATTGCGGTCCACGACTCCCACTCGGCTACGCCGGCGGCGATTCGCATGGAGCGGGGCAGCGCCGGGCCGAGCGTGGCGCCCAACCGCAGGTGGACACGGATCCACGGATCAAAGGCTGTGCCGTCGTCGCGCGTCCAGCGCACATAGCGCTCGATCGGGGTGATCGGGTAGCGGTCCTTCCAGCTGGGCCGCACGGGAGCGATCAGGCTTCGCAATCCGGACCGGCGCGCAATGTCGGCCATGCCGGTCAGGACAACGGCGGCCAGCCGCTTGTCCTGGTGCTGCCGGGGGATCTTCGCAGCCAGTGCGCACAACGTGTCCGGCCGCCCACCCGACTCGTAAAGCGCGAACGCGTTCGTCATCGTGGCGTCGATGCCAGGTCCCAACCCGTCCGGCGTGCCGTCCCATGCGCACGGAATGGTCTGACCCTCGGCGAGTACCCCATCGCGTTCGTCGTCGTACAACACGAACTGGCAATCGGCGAACTGCTCGTACAACAAGGGCCAATACCTGGTGATGACCTCGCCGTGCACGTTGTACTCCGGCCATGCCTCGTCCGACAGCTGCGTGATCTGCTGCCATAGCTCGGGACGGTCGCTGTACCGCACAACAGTCACCGCCATGCTGGCCATGCTGGCAGGCGAAGCGGTCAGGCGCCACGGAGCCATCTCGCGGAACGGCCTGGGGTGCCCTCTCACAGGAGGGCACCCCAGGACCGATATGGCGTCAGCGACTGCCTGACAGCGCCAGACTGGGTTCAGGCTGCGCCGGCTCGGGTGCAGCCTGCTTGGCCTTCTCGAGTTTCGGCAGCCAGTTGAGCCAGCGCGGCAGGTACCAGTTCCAGTCGCCGAGCAGCTTCATCGAGGCGGGAAGCAGCACCGCCCGCACGATCGTCGCGTCGATCAGAACCGCTGCCGCAAGACCGACACCCATCTCCTTCATGTCGAGGATGGGCAGCGTTGCGAAGATCGCAAACGCACCAACCATGACCACGGCGGCGCTGGTGACGACACCGGCTGTGGTCTTGATGCCGTGCTCCACCGCGTCCTTTGTACTCAGCCCACGGTCATGGGCCTCCCGCATGCGGCTGATGATGAAGACGTGGTAGTCCATCGACAACCCGAACAGGATCACGAACATGAATAGCGGCAACCACTGCACGATGCCGCCGGTGCGGTTGAAGTCGAGCAGGTTGGCACCCCAGCCGAACTGGAACACCACGATCACGAGGCCGTATGCGGCGCCGACCGAGAGCAGGTTGAGCAGGATTGCCTTGGCCGCGATGACCACCGACCGGAACGACACCAGCAACAGCAGGAACGCGAAGACGAGCACGAACCCGAACACGAGCGGAGCGGAGGATTTCATCGTCTGGTTCGCGTCGTAGCTCGCCGCGGTCCGGCCGGTCACGGCGTAGGTGACGTTGGGAACCTTCCCCAGCGTGGTGGGCAGCAACCGGTTGCGAAGCGTCTGCAGCGCTGTGGCCGACGTTTTGTCGACGCCGTTGCCGTTGAGCGGCATGACGATTCGTGCTGCGTTGTGGGCCCCGTTGACATCGACGGTCATCGGCTCATGCAATTGCCCGCTGGCAACGGCTGCGGCTCGCAGATCCGCGACCGCGGTGGTGAACGCGGCCGAGTCGGTGTCGGCTCGCACCGCGACCACAGCCGGATTCGCCGATCCGGGGAAAGCGGCTTCGAGGTGCTTGATTGTTTCGACGGTCGGGGTACTGCGTGGGATCGAGTCGAACCCGGACGCGGCGGTGTGCAGCCGGAAGACCGGAAGTGCCAGCACGACCAGCACGCCACCGGCCAGGACCGTCGCCAGAACGGGGCGCCGCAGCGCTGGTGTGAGGAGCTTGGCCCACACCCGGCTGTCGCCGCTGGGCCGGCGCAACCGACCGAGCAGCGGAATCCGGCCCTTCTCGACACGATCGCCGAATTTCGCGAGCAGTGCGGGCAGCACCGTCAGCGAGCCGATCATCGCGACCGCGACGACGAGTATCGTCGCGATGCCGAAGCCCATGAAGGTCTGATCGCGGGTGAACAGCATTCCAGCCATAGCGACGATCACCGTGAGGCCGGAGATCAGCACCGAGCGACCCGACGTCGCCGCCGCCGCCTCGAGGGCCGCGCCGGCCGTACGCCCCGCAGCACGTTCCTCACGTTCTCGCTTGAGGTAGAAGAGCGTGTAGTCGACGCCGACGGCGAGTCCCACCAGGAGGATCACGGCGGTGACGTTTCCGTCCAGTGCGATGAGGTGGCTGATCGGCGCGATCAGCCCCGTTGTCGCGATCACCGAGGAGAGCGCGAGCAGCAAGGGAATCGAGGCAGCGACGAGGCCGCCGAAGACGAGCAGCAGCACGAGCAGGGTGAGGGGGATCGACCGCTCGCCGGCCTGGGCAAGTTGTTTGCCGAACATCGCCGCGATTGCCTTGCTCGAACTGACCGTGCCGGCCTCGCCTACGAAGAACCCGGGATGGGTCTTTGCGACCGACGCAGTCGTTCGGGTCAATGCGTCGATGTTCTTAGCGGCGGCACTCTCCCCGCCTTTCATGTCCCACTCGACAAGCGCAGTGTGGCCGTCAGCCGAGATCTGCGCCGCGTTGGCGGGATCCAACGGCGAGCGGATGTTCTGGATCGTCGCGAACGGGGTGACCGCCCGGACCACGTCTGCCACGGTGGACCGGAAGCTCGCGTCCCGAACCGTGGCGTTCTCGTTCTGGACGACGACGATCTCGGTGAGCGGATCGGACTGGGTGAATCCTGCCTGTTCCAGGATCCGGTCCGCCCGGTGTGATTCACCGACATTCGTCGACTGCATCGATGTCGTCTTCTGCCCGATCATCATGCCGAGAGCCGCGGCGACGACGACGAATCCGAGCCAGCCGAAGACGGCGGTCTTCCAGTGGGTCGCGCTCCAGTGGCCCATTCGGGCAGCGAGGTGGGTGGTGCGTTTCGTGGACATGGAAGTCTCCATTCGGGAAGGGTGATCTGAAGGAACTGAAAGCCGGGCGGCACGGCGCTCCCGGCCGATATCGAAGAGGATTAGCGTCAGGTTCGCGCCAGCCGCGGCACCCACGATCACGGTGACGAGCGCCAGCACACCGGTTGTCGCGTGGAAGCCGAGCCATGCACCGTCAAGTGCGCCGACCGCGGCTGCGACCAGGCCGGCGATCTTGGTGTTCGCGGACCAGTCGCGCCGGACCCACGCCCAGTAGATGCAAAGGCCGATCGGCACGCCGACGGAGAGCACCGCTAGCAACGCGTCGTCGAGCGGGACGCTCGGCATCGCCGTCATCACGATGAGCACGCCGAGGAACCATCCGCCCAGGCCGAGCACCAGCGGGTACAACAGCCGCAGCAGGACGCGAGCCTTGCGACCGAAGCCGCCACGCCGGTGCACGCGGTATGGCATCCACAAGAGACTCAGGACGACCAGCGCGGCAAGGCCGATCATCGTCGCGCCGATGCCCGTGCCGAGCGCCGTTTGCGTCACGTCCGGCGTGAAATCGACCTTCGCCGGCCGGTACCCGGACGTGTCGACCGTGCCGCCATCGAGGAATGCGTTCAGCAGGCGAGTGCTGGCCTCGGGCTCGTAGCTCCAGAAGTCGGTGGTGTGACCGAGCCCGGGCAACACGACCTGATGGCCGTTGGGCAGGTGCGGGAGCAGTTCTGTCGTGGCCACCTGTGGAGGCGTCGCGAAGTCCAGCGCCCCGCCGATCACCAATGTCTCGACTCGTGACGTGGGCACGTTGGTGTACTGGTTCTCGCTCGCATTGGCAGGCCATGCGTCGAGCAGTCGGCCACCGGCCCAGAGGAACTCGGTGCCGGCGTTGCTGAGAATCGAGTCGGGTCGGGGCGTCGAGAAGTAACGCTGCGCCGCATGTGCATCCGCCCGCGACGCGGCCGCGACGTCGCCCCACACCTGTGCCTCGGGGAATGCGAGCTCGGCGAGCAGCGACTGGAACCAGAATCCGCTCGAGTCGCCCGTTGCGGCCGAGAGCCACGCATCGATGGTCATCGGCCCGGAGATCGGTGCTGCTTCCGACGTCGAGTGCATCAGACCCCAGAACGAGGCGATGCGCACGTTGCCTTTATTGATCGGCAGGAACCACCAGTGGCTGGTCAGGTGGGTTGCGGTATGGCGCATCGAAGCGGCGAGATCGTCGGTCCGCTTGCGGCAGCCGGCATCCTGCGCGCAGACGGCGGCATAGCGACGAATCTGCTCGTCCGTTGTCCGCGGATCCCAGAGGAAATGACCCGGCGGGTTGGCACCAATCAGCACCGAGCGCCGAATGCTATTCGGATAACGCCAGGTATAGATCATCGCGGTGCGCGTGCCGGCGCTCTCGCTGACGAGATCGATGCGCTGGTAGCCGAGCGCGCGCCGGGCGGCTTCGAGATCATCGACCCGTTGCGGCAGCGTGTAGCCCGCGAGGTCTACACCGTCGCGTTGCAGCCGCTTGGCGCAGTGGCGGAAGGCATCCGTACGCGCCCGCATGGACTTCTCACTGAGCAGGTCGCCGGACCGCTTCATTGCGGAGCTGACCTCGGGGCAGTCGAGCCGGACGGAGCCGTCGACGCCGCGATAGCCGACGAGGACGACGTCGTGCCTGTCGGCGAGCCGGCTGGCCTTGCCGAACTGCATGTTCGTGATGCCCGGACCGCCTTCGAGACGGAAGATCGGCTCTGCCGGATGCGCGGTCCGCGCCCGGATCCGGATTACGGGAAGTGCGATCAAACGTGACCGTGGCGCCATCCGGTTCTCGGGCACGACGAGCGTGCCGCAATCGGCGGCATAGCGCCCGCGCTCGGTGCTGTAGTGGCACGGCGTGAGCGTGAGCTGGCCGGCCTTCGCACCGGCGGGAACGGAAACCGCGCTCTTGCCCGGCGCGAAGCGGAGATACCCGAGAGCCGCCGCCGCGAGTGCAATGAGCACGAGGGCGACGATTCGCGCGGGACCGAAGATGCGCGTCGTCTGAGCGTTCATGGCGGCCCTTTCTTGGTCGAGTCGAGCGCAGACGCTAGGAGCGCGCCGAGCCGAGCGCGTCGTCGGAAAGCTGGATTCGTGTCTCGTCAGCGGGGACGAGTGCGACTCCTACTTGGGTAGGAGGCACCTGGCGGCCGGCTGCCGTACGTTCACCGCGTGAGCCGCATCAACTTCCTCGCGCGCCGATACGGGTTCGACGCGCTGATCGTGCTTGCGGCGATTGCTGCGATGCTGGAAGTCGCGCTGCGGCACGATCCGGACCAAGCGCCACGCACCACGCAGTGGTTCACCGTGCCGGCAATTGCGCTCGTGATACTGCCGCTCCTCTGGCGTCGTCGCTTCCCGTTCGCTGCGCCCATGTTCGTGTGGCTGGTCGGCGCAACACTCTCGTTCATTGACGGCCGGCTGATCACCTTCGCCGCCGCCGGCGTGGTAGCCGGGATGGTTGCCGCATACCTGCTCGGCAATCTCCGCGATCCGGTCCAGTCGCGGCTGGGCCTCGCCGTCGTGGTCAGTGGCGCGGCGATCATCGTTTACAACGATCCGAATCGTGCCGCCGCCGACTTCATCTTCACCCCAGGTCTGTTCGCGATCGGCTGGCTGGCCGGCTTCGCATTGCGCGAGCGAGCCGTTCAAGCCGAGGCCGCCGAGGAACGCGCGCTCCATGCCGAGCGGGAACGGGAAACGGCTGCACGCATCGCCGTCGCTGAGGAGCGCGCCCGCATCGCACGCGAGCTGCACGACATCGTCGCCCACGCAGTGAGCGTGATGGTGCTACAGGTCGGCGCCGTACGGCACAAGCTGCCGGACAGCCAGCAGCGGGACGCCCTCAAAGGCGTCGAGCAGACAGGTCGCGCAGCACTTGCGGAGATGCGCCGGCTGCTCGGCGCGATGCGTCACGACGGCGAGGATGTCGAATTGGCGCCCCAGCCAGGCCTCGACCATCTCAATGCTTTGCGCGAGGAAGTCGCCCGTGCCGGCCTGCCGGTACGGGTTCACCTCGACGGCAACCCTGTCGCGCTCCCGCGCGCGATCGACCTCTCTGCATACCGGATCATCCAGGAGGGACTCACCAACGCGCTCAAGCACGCGCAGGCCGGCCAGGCCGACGTGACCATCCGCTACGCAGTCAACGAACTGCAGATCGAAGTACGCGACGACGGTTGCGGCGCCACCGCCACGGACGGCCTCGGCCATGGACTCGTCGGCGTCCGTGAGCGCGTGAAGATCTACGGGGGCGAAATGACGACTGCGACGGCAACCGGCGGCGGCTTCGTCCTCAGCACGCGGCTCCCGTTCAGTGGTGACGAGGCATGACAATCCGCGTGCTTGTCGCCGACGACCAATCGATGGTGCGCGCCGGTTTCCGCATGCTCCTCGCCGGCGAAGAGGACATCGAAGTCGTCGCCGAAGCGATCAACGGCCGCGACGCGATCGACAAGGCGCGCCTCCTGCACCCGACCGTCGTCCTTATGGACATCCGTATGCCCGAGCTCGACGGCCTTCAGGCGACCCGGCACATCCTCGCCGCTAACGACACCGCACGGGTCCTGATCCTCACCACGTTCGACTTCGACGAATACGTCTACGAAGCGCTCGCGGCCGGCGCCAGCGGTTTCGTGCTCAAGGACGACCCGCCCGAACAACTTATCGCCGCGATTCGCACCGTCGCGGCAGGAGAGGCGCTTCTCTCCCCTACGGTCACAAAACGCGTCATCAAGCAGTTCACCCGCATTCCACGCCCCACGCCACCCAAGGAATTCGACGAATTGACGACGCGCGAGCAGGAGGTCTTCGTCCTGATTGCGAGCGGCCTTTCCAACACCGAGATCGCCCGGCGGCTCTACATCAGCGACACCACCGTCAAAACACACATCACGCACATTCTGCAAAAGCTCCACCTTCGCGACCGAGTGCAAGCCGTCGTGCTGGCGTACCAGACGGGAATTATCGGCCGCGACAGCGGAACCCACTCAGATCAAGAATCTCGCCGCGAGCACGCATAAGCGTGTCCCCCGCTCAGGGAGCTGTGACAGCTGCGTCCCAGAAGGCGACCTCGAGCCGAAGGACCTCGGCAAACACGTCCTGCTGCCGCTGGCTGAGCACTTCGGCGAGGGAGTCGTCGACCAGTCGCTCCAACTCGGCGACGTAGTCGGCAAACGCCGGGGTGGTCCAGTGTTCGACGATTTCGCGATAGGCACCGGCACCCGGCTGCGCGGCCCGCCAGGCATCCAGGTAGACGCGCTCGAGCGCCCACAACGCCACCAGCGCCACCTGAGTCGGCGCGGTGTCGAGGCGACCCAGCAGCGCCAGGTACTCGAGTGTGGTGGGCGCGGCGACCGTCGCCAATGCGACATCCCGCTGCACCGCCTGGGACTCGAACCAGGCCAGTTCGTCGACCAGCGCCACAACGCCTCGGGCCAGCGCCGGCTGTGCGCCGCGCGGGGCGCGGGCGACCAGCCGCGCTTGGAATGACAGCAGCGCCGACGCGAACAGGTAGTCCTGCGCCAGCCAACTGCCGAATAGGTACGGATCCAGGCTGCCGTCGCGGACGCCAGCCAGGAACGCGGGCTCCGTGGCGGCCTGCCACAGATCACGGTGCGCCTCGATCAGCTGTGTTGCCTGCACCCCGCGGACGCTACCGGGGCCGGGCGCACGAAGCGCCGAACCGTGCATCGAGCTCAGTACGGGAGCGGCCGGCCGGACGGCGTCCGCAGGTCGAGCGGGTCCGGCTCACGGCGAACCGTGGTCTTGCGGATCTGGATCTTCTTCATGATTCCTCCATGGTGGCGAGCACCGAAACCGATGTGCAGCCCTGTCACAGGGACGCTGCGGCGAGGTCCTTCAAGAAGGCTGAGACGCGGCGGCTGCTCGTGCGGCGCCGGGTCGGCTTGGCGGTACGGTCAGTGCGGGTGCGCCGGAACGCTGCGATGTCGGCGATCAGCTGGTGCTGGTGCTCGGTGGCGACCGCGGCGTTGAAGTAGCTGTTCATTTCGTCCTCCGCTGGTTGGCTTGATGTCAGTAAGCCTGCGGGTAAGGCCGCGTGTGCCACATCGGGAAGCACCCTTAGAAGACGCTCCCGACACCCTCAGATTTCCCCTTCTCTGCGCGATAACGGACCCCTAAGGCCCCTAAGTCGGGCGTCGGATGACACTCCCGTCTGAGGGCCCAGGAGTTGCGCACCGCCGCGGTGGTGAGAAGGTCGGCGGGTGGCAGGTGTGCAGGGACCGTTGGCCGAACTTGCCGACGGCTACGGGATCGCGACCGAGTTCTGGGACTGGCAGGGCCGGCACGTGCGCGTGGTCGCGGAGACCGTGGTGTCGGTGCTGCAGGCGCTCGGGGTGGACGCGTCCACGCCCGAAGCCGTGTCGGCAGCGCTCGCTGCCCGTCGCGACGAGCCGTGGCGGCGGCTACTGCCGGCGTGTGTGGTGACCGTGGCAGGCGAGACGCCGTCCGTTCCGGTTCACGTCGAGCACGGCGCCCGGGTCGAGATCTGGGTCGAGTTGGAACATGGCGAGGTCCGCGACAGCCTGCGCCAACTGGAGAACTGGAACGAGCCGCGACAGATCGACGATCGGCTGGTCGGCGAGGCGTCCTTCGAGGTGCCTGGTGACCTGCCGCTCGGCTACCACACGCTGCACGCGCGCAGCGGCGACCGCGAGGCGTCCGCGTCCCTGATCGTCACACCGCAGTGGGTCGGCGTGCCCGACGGACGCGGCTGGGGGCTGGCCGTCCAGCTGTACAGCGTGCACTCGCGACAGTCCTGGGGGATCGGCGACCTGGCCGATCTTGCCGACCTGTCCGTGTGGTCCGCGGCCGAGCACGGCGCGGACTTCGTGCTGGTGAACCCGCTGCACGCGGCCGCGCCGGTGGCGCCCATGGAGCCCTCGCCGTACCTTCCCGCGTCCCGGCGATTCGCCAACCCGATCTACCTGCGCGTCGAGCAGGTCCTCGAATACGCCTACGCCGCGGTGCGTCCACCCCGTCCGCACATCGGCGTCACGCGCATCGACCGCGACCGCGTATGGGCGGCGAAGCGGTCCGCGCTGCAGGCTGTCCACGCGATGCCGCGGCCCGCAGGCCGCGAGATCGCCTATCGCGCATTCCTGCGGCGCGAAGGACGCGGCCTGTCCGACTACGCGACGTGGTGCGCGATCGCCGAGACGCACGGCAGCGACTGGCGTTACTGGCCGGACGAGCTGCGCGATCCGCGGTCACCCGCCGTGGCGGCGTTCGCCACAGAGCACGCTGACCTCGTCGACTTCTACAGCTGGCTGCAGTGGGAGCTCGACGAGCAGCTCGCTGCGGTGCAGTGCGCGGCCCGTCGCGCCGGCATGGCGATCGGCGTGATCCACGATCTGGCCGTCGGCGTCGCACCCGGCGGGTGCGATGCCTGGTGCCAGCAGGACGTGTTCGCCGCGGACATCACCGTGGGCGCACCGCCTGACGCGTACAACCAGGCCGGCCAGGAGTGGAGGCAGCGGCCGTGGCGTCCGGACCGGCTCGCCGAGCTCGCGTACGCACCGTTTCGCGATGTGGTCTCAACCGTGCTGCGCCATGCCGGCGGCGTGCGGGTCGACCACATCATCGGGCTGTTCCGGCTGTGGTGGATCCCTTCCGGTCACCCGCCCACAGCCGGCACGTACGTCCGGTACGACCACCAGGCGCTGGTGGGCATCCTGGCGCTCGAGGCACATCGCGCGGGTGCGCTCGTCATCGGTGAGGACCTCGGCACAGTCGAGCCGAGCGCGCGAACGTACTTGCGCGAACGGGGGATTCTCGGCACATCGGTGCTGTGGTTCGAGCACGACTGGGACGGCGACGGCGCGCCGTTGCGGCCGGACCGGTGGCGCGAGTACTGCCTCGCCTCGGTGACCACACATGACCTGCCGCCCACTGCCGGCTACCTCGCCGGCGACCACATCCGGCTGCGGCACTCGCTCGGCCTGCTCACCCGTTCGCTGGACGACGAACTGGCCGCTGACGCCGCTGATCGCGATGCGTGGCTCGCCGCACTACGCCGAGAGGGTCTGCTCGGCGATGACCAGGCCTCCGTCGAGGAAATCGTCACCGCATTGCACCGCTACATCCTCCGGACCCCGTCCCGGCTGCTGTCTCTCGCGCTTACCGACGCAGTCGGCGACCGGCGCACCCAAAACCAGCCCGGCACCGTCGACGAGTACCCCAACTGGCGGGTGCCGCTGACCGGCCCGGACGGTCGAGTCATGTCGCTTGAGGACGTCTTCACCAGTGAGCACGCCGCGTCGCTCGCGAACGTCATGCGGCGAGATATGCACTTCGGGGGTATGGCGTGAGCACCGAGAACGTGTTCATCAGTCGCCACGGAGATGATGGCGGCGCGGGACCGGTGCTGCTGTTGCTGCATGGGTTGGGCGCCACCGGCGAGGTGTGGAACGGGCTCGTCGGCGCTATCGGTGATCGTTGGCCCGGGCCGATCCTCGTTCCCGACTTGCCGGGCCACGGCCGTTCCGCCGGACTGCCTCGGTACAGCTTCGGCAGCCTGGCCGCCGCACTCGCCTCGGAACTCGAACCCGGCAGGCCGGCGGTCGTGCTCGGGCACTCCCTCGGAGGGGTGCTCGGCCTGACGTTGGGCAGCGGGTGGTTCGGCGTGCCGGTCAGGGCGGTCTGTGGGCTGGGCATGAAGGTGCGCTGGAGCGAGGCAGAACTTGCCAAGGCGGCTGCGCTTGCTGCGCGCCCGGCGACGGCCTTCGCGACGCGCGCCGAGGCGATGGACCGCGCGCTCCGGGTTGCCGGCTTAGCCGGCCTGATTCCGGAACTTCCCAACGCGATCACCCGCTCGTCCTCCGGATGGCAGCTCCCACTCGACAATGCCGCGTTCGGCGTCGGCGCACCGGATGTCGCGGGCCTGCTCGCCGCATGCCGCGGCACGGTCGTTCTCGCAGCCGGCCAAAACGATCCGATGTGCCCCGCCGAGCATCTCGCCGAGTTCGGCGTGCCGGTCCTGCTCGCCGACTGCGGCCACAACGCGCACGTCGAAAAGCCACCAGCGCTATTGCCGGTACTGGACCGACTGCTGCGGGCAGCATCCGGCCACACTGAGGCCTAGCCATTCCCGATGCATGTCGCGCCTCTTGCGGCCAATGGCGATGAGTTCGACCACTCCAGTCGGTCTAGATGTTCAACACTCGAAGCACCGAGGAGGCTGGCACGTGCGCAAGGTAGTGCTGTACACGCTGACGTCACTGGACGGAGCCGTCGACGATCCGAATCGCTATTTCCCGCGCGCGGACTCCGACGTGGCCGGCCCGCCTGAGTTCGACCCGTTGATGATCGACCTAGAGGCACGGCTGATCGGCAACCAGGATGCCGTGCTGTTGGGTCGCAACATGTTCGACGCGTGGTCGCAGTACTGGCCGACGTCTGACGAGCAGCCGTTTGCGGACTTCATCAACGGAGTGAAGAAGTACGTCGTGACGTCGAGGCCGCTGACGAATTCGTGGGGCGACGCCGAGGCGGTGGCGGCCCCGGTTGCCGACGTCGTGCGTGACCTCAAGGCCCGGCCCGGCAGCGACATCGGCGTCCACGGCAGCATCGAACTGGCGCAGTCGCTTCTCGCCGCCGGCCTCATCGACGAGTTGCGCCTCCTGATCGGTCCGGTCCTAGACCCGACTGGCCGGCGACTGTTCGAGCACCTCGACACCTCACGTCGACTGGAATTGCGGAGCGCCACCCCGACGCCCAGCAGCAGTGTCTGGCTCGCCTACCGGCTGCTCACCGGTGAAAAGCACGCTTACTGACGGCAGCCGTTGCAATGGCGGCACAGACTGCGACGACGGCACCGATGGGTATGACGGTGGTGCCGTTGCTCTGACTCGCGAAGGTCATGTCGCCCCCGTACACGCCGACAAGGGTCACGGCCAACCACATAGCGGTGATCGCCAACGTTCCCCAGATCTCCGGTAGCCGCCACCACACTGCGGGGGTCTGCGTTTCGGGGCGCGTCTCTACGGATTCCGCCTGCGTGACGGACATCGTTACCGCCTCCCGGTATCAGGCCGATCGTCGGTGCTTACACCAGACTGCGCGTCCACCGATCGGTCCGATAGGGCCGAAGGTCATCCGGGTCGCTGTGGTGTCCGACGTATCACGAGGCTGAACTGGCGCTGCGCGAAAGGCTGATCCAGAAGCGATCCTCACCGTCTGCGCGACCGTCGGCTACACCGCCGTTGGCCAAGATCACCCTGCGGGACGGCTCGTTATCGACGGCACAGGTCAGCAGCACTCGATCCAGCCCGAGCCGGCGACAGTGCACCAACCCGTCAGCGAGCATCCGCGTGGCATGCCCTTGCCTGCGCCAGGGAGCAACCACGTGATAGCCGACGTGCCCGCCAACCTGCGTCAGCTCCGGGGTCAGCCGATGCCGGATCACCAACGTCCCCAGGTAGAACTGCCCGGAGACGTACCAGAAGATCGTGGAGGGAACGCCCCACCGCTCCCGCACGCCGCGACGGGCAGCCACAAAGTCCGCGAAGTCTGTGCTCGCCGCATCCAGCCAGTCGGTCTCGGTGCCGCGTAGCAGGCAATCGGCCTGCTCGCCCACCAGGTAAGACACTCGCACCCGGGTCGTCGGCGCCACCAAGCGTGGCGTGTCGATCAGACGAATCACGCGTGCAGTCTTCACCCCGCCTGCGCCGAGCCCATAGCCGATTACGCGACACCGATCGTCAGCTGAGGAAGCCGGCGAGGGCCGGTATGAACGTCCGGTCGCGGGTCACCGTGATGTGGCCACGCCCGCTGACAAGATGCAGGCGGCTACCCGCAATGAGCTGGGCGGTCTGTTCGAACAGGGCCGGGCTGTAGAACCGGTCGTCGCGGCCGGCGACAATGAGAGTCGGCGCCGTGATCGGTGCCGGGCATGCGGCCAGGTCGAACCCGTCTTCTGCCTCGATCGTGGTGGCCGTGTCCGCCCAGTCCTCGGTACTGTGTACGAGGCGCCCGGCGAACAACCAGCCGACAGCACCGGCGACGGTCTTGCCCCGGTGGGGTGGCACCAACCCGGCAGCTGTTGTCGCCGCGGCGCGCCGGTGCTTGCCCTGCCGGATGGCCGTCGCCACCTGGGCCTGCAGCGACTTGCCGGTCGGGCCCAGACGGCAGGCGGCGCTGACGAGCGCCAACCGGCCTACCAGTTCGCCATGGTCAGCGCTGAGCTGGGCCGCGATGCTGCCACCGGTCGACATCCCGATCACATCAACCGGCGTGGCGAAGGCGTCGTGCAATGCGTCGGCATGCTCGCTCGCGAGTTCGGCCATCGTCATCCCCCGCGGCAGACCGGCGCGGCGGTTGAA
>JBPYES010000125.1:0-7070 GCA_051984825.1 Jatrophihabitantaceae bacterium | reverse complement strand
TCGCATCGCCGAGCGAGAGCTGATAACTGTCTGCGCTTCGCCGAACTCCGTCGATTTCGGCGAGACCGCACTCTTGGAGCGCGCGTCGCACGCTTGAGACTGCCACCTGCAGGCGTCGCGTGCCGACGTCGAGGGTGGCACCGGGCCAGAGCGTGTCGATCAGCCGCTCGCGATGGACGTTCGTCTCGTAGGCGTAGGCCAGCATCCGGAGAAGCGAGAGTGCGCGGGGCCGCAAGTCCTGCAGGTCGGCAGGTTGGTCGTCAACGGTGAGCCGAAAACCGCCGAAGCAGAACACGCGCACCCGGCGCCGCAACGACAAGCCCGGGCGCTGGATGCCTTCGGCGTCGGCGGCGTACTGACCGGCGAGTGTGCGCGCGCACGAGGCGAGCGCGCCGGCTTCGAGTTCCACTAGGCGCCGCTCGGCATCGGCGAAGTGAGCTGGGGCGCCGGCATGTCCCACGACACCGCCCGCAATCGCGCATGCCAGCTGCAGCAACGCGGCGCCCCAGGGATCCCCGTCGCGGTCGCACTCCAGGAGAAGTTCCGAGAAGGCATCGAGGCGCCACGGGGCGCCGTCGGATACTGCGAGGATCGCGGTGAGGAATCCGCGCGCCAGCCTGCTGATCCACACGTACCCGTGGGCTTCGGCGTCGAGCGTGATCTCTTCGAGCCGTGCGGCGTAGTCGCTCGCACGACTATCGGCCGCATCCGTCACGACCTCGCCCAGCTGTGCGGCGAGCCTCGGCAAGGTGACCTCGCGCGTAGACGCGGCGGCGTGGGCAAAGTATGCGCTCGCCGAGGCGAACTCGCCCGAGATCAGCGCCTCGACACCGTGCAGCAGCGCCTCGTGGCTATGCGAATGACGCGGTGCCTCCGGACGATGCATCCTGCGGCGATGCGCCGTGGGCCCGCTGCGCGTGACGGCCCGAAGCTGCGCCGACCATCCCGGCGTTGTATCCGGCGGGTGAGGCAGCTCGACGATGCCGGATGACCAGACGCGGATGGCGGCTGACTCGATCTCGCACGTGCGCTGGAACTCTGGCTCGTCGAGCAGCGTCCTGGCATGCGCGAATCCGGCGATAGCGTCCTCGACTGCTCCGTGTCGCAGCCGGCGCCGTGCATCGGCCAATGCAAGCCACGGGTCGTGCTTGATCAGCGACGACGGAAGCCACTCGGGTTCCACGGCTATCACTGTCGTGCTCTCGGCGGAGCTGCGATGTACCAGACGAAGCAGTGACGACCAGTCTTCCGCCATCGCGTACGCCCGCAGTGCGTCAGCGGACGCGCCGGAGGCGTCGAGCAGCTTCGCGCACCGTGCAAACCACGCACGGGTTTCCTCGGCGCCCAGTTCCTGCATCAACATCATCTGCAGATGCCGCTGCAGCACCTCGTGGTATCGATACGACAGGCCGTCGTCGACCGAGGTCGTAAACAATTGATCACGTTCGAGCTCGTCCAGCACCGTTGCGCTGCCGGTGATCTCGAGCAGCGTGTCGCAGAGGGGGCCGGTAAGCAGGCCCAGGGCCGAGGTTCGGACGAGAAAGCGCTTGCGGTCGTCGGGCAAGCAGTCCAGGACGTTGCGGGTCAGGTAGGTCCGGATCAGCCGAGCGCGTGGGCCGAGCGCATTGACGGCCTGCTGCCGGGCAGAGCTGGTCTTGCGCGCATTCGCGAGATGAAACAACTGCAGGCCAGCTGCCCAGCCACCGGTGCGGCGCGTCAGCGCCGCCGCGGTCTCCGGGTAGAGCGGCTCACCGTAGACCACGGTGAACAGTTCCTCGACCTCCCACACCCGAAAGCGCAGGTCGTCGCTGTTGATCTCGTTGATTGCATTTCGGGCACGCAGCGACGCCAAATTGAACTCGGGCATTCGGCGGGATGCCAGGACCACCCGTAGCATTGGCGGCTGTACCGACACCAACTTTCCGAACGCGCGCTCAGCAGGAGTACCGGCGATTTCGTGCAGGTCGTCCAGGAAGAGAATTGTTGGAGTTCGGAGACCGTAGAAGCTGGTCATCCATTCGTCGGTTGCGTCCCCTCGCATGGTGAGCGGTTGTCCGGTCACGGCGGTGCTCAGATTGGAAAGAAAAGTCTCGGCATCGCCGTCTTCGGGCGTGATCCGGTACCACGCCACCGGGATGCCGGCTTTTTCGGCGACCTGCGCCATGAGCGTCGATTTGCCTGATCCCGCGGGTGCCGCAACGAGCGTGAGACGCGGGTCGTTTCGCGTCAGTAGCGACTGCTCGAGGCGTGCCCGACTGAGGCCGACAGCAGTCGGCCGCCGCATCTTTTCGATCAGCAGCGGGGTGACAACCACAGAACAGTCACGTTTCGGGTCATAGAACAGTTCAGGCTTCGGCTGAGGGTTGCCTGAGTGTAGCCCCAGCCTGCACCGGATGAATCCTGCCCGAAAGGTCATTCATTTCAGCAGCGCAGTCTGCGGACTAGCGACGCTCCCGTTGAGTTACCGAGCAGACCACGCGGGTGCCGAATCTGGGCCCGGGTCGGTAATTAGCGCATGTTGATCGGTTCCGTTGGCGTCCATCATCCAAATGTCGGCGTTAAGGGAGGGCCCACTTTTGTACGTGAGTTGTGTGCCGTCCGGTGCCCACGACGGATCCTGGTTGTTACGGCGATCTGTGGTCAGCATTGTCATCGCGTTGCTCGCGAGGTTGATGACCGCGATCTGCAGGGTTGTGCCTTCGAGGGTCGTTAGTGCGAGGGACGTGCCCGTCGGTGAGAACGTGGGGTCGTTCGCATTGACCCACCCGCTGAGCCGCTGTGGGCGTGGCGCTCCGTCGGTGTTCACCTCGAAGATCGCCGCGTTTTGCTTGCCGTCGACGGTGCCTGACTTCCAATACGCGACCGCGCCGCCATCCGGCCGGTACGTCGGGTCACCCATATTGCCGGTGTCGAGCGGGCCGCGCAGAGTCCGTCCGGAGACGTCGACCAGGTAGAGGGCCCAGGTGTCGGGGCCAGGCGGTATTTCGCACATCACGGCGAGTTGTGTGTCGTCCGGGCTGAACGCAGGCCGGCCACCGGCTTCGGCGCACTTCGGCTGCGGAGCCTGGAACAGCGCACGATCGTCCTGTCCGTCGGTGCCGATGAGGTGGAGGGTGCTTCCGTCCCCGGAGTCGTCGATGTAGGCGATGGTCTTGCGGTCGTGCGACAGCGCCGGGCTCCGGCTGTGCGGGCGCGAGAAGAACGCCCGTTCGTGTTGTGGATCATCAACGCTGGCTTGCCAGATCTGTTCGGCTCCGTGGCGGACGGCGGCCCAGATCACGACGTCAGTTGGAAGCGGCTGGCCTTCGGGGCGCTGCGGAGCCGCGCTCGCCGGCGAACCGGAGGATGCGGACGACGTCGGCGCCACTCCGGTCGGAGTGCCATGGCTCCCGGAGCTTGCTTGACCGTGATGAGAAGGCGAGCCGCTAGTGAGCCACAGCCCGGCACCGGTTGCCAGCACCGCGACCGCGCCCACCGCGCCGACCGCAAGCCACGACGATCGGGACCGCTTAAGCCATGGCGGTCCACCTGCATCGTGGCCCCGTCCCGGAAGAGGCGTCGTCGGGGCGTCGTCGAACGCTCGACCCGGCGCCGCCGCAACGGGAGGTCGGGACGCCTCGACGAGAGGAACGCCGAACCATGCGGCGCCGATCGCGATGTCGTGCTTTGGGTGCGCATCCAGTGCGAGGGGCCTGCCGAACGCGCCCGACAACATCTCGCTCACCAAGGGGATCCGGGACGAGCCGCCGACGAGCAGGATTGCCGTGAGCTGCTCCGGTGGCACGCCGGCCGAAGACAGCACCCGACGTAGTGAGGCGATCGTCTCGTCGATCGACGGCCGTATCAGGTCTTCGAATTCACTGCGCGTCAGCCGCACAACCGTGTCGACATGGCCGACGTTGACCGCGATCGCCGCCTCGGTGTCGGTGGATAACGACTCTTTCGCCGCAACGCAGTCGCGCCTTAGTCGCTCCAGCCCGCGCAGTACGGCCGGGTCCTGGCCGTCGACCGTTGCCAGCTCGGGGCCGACCGTGCGGAGCACGTGCTGGAAAACCGCCTCGTCGAAGTCCACACCGCCGAGGTGCTCGATGCCTTCCGGCTCGCCGACGAGCGCAAACGCGTCGCCGTTGTCGCGCAGCACCGCAGCATCGAATGTGCCGCCACCCAGGTCGTAGACCGCGACACACGTGCCCTGCTGCACCCGATGACGCGTTGCGTAGGTGAGCGCGGCCGCTTCGGGCTCGGTGCACGTCCGAACGCCGTTGAGATTGGCGAGCGCGAACGTCTGGCGTAGCAGGTCGGTCTTATACGTGCCCCAGTTCGCCGGGTATGACACGGTCACCGACTCCGGCGGCGCACCCTCCCGCTCGGTGGCCACAGCGACCACCGACGACAGCAGCCTGGCGGTGAGCTGCTCGGCGGAGAACGGCGCTCCGCCCACGATGATCGGCACCGGATCGCCGATGCGCCGTTTGAATTCACGGGCGATGCGATCCGGCTCGACGCCTGCCCGAGCCTCGGCTGCTTCACCGACCAGAAACGTGCCGTCGGATTGCAGGTACACCATGGACGGAATCTGCATCGCGCGGTTGCCCAAGCCGAGCACGCTCACGACGCCATCTCGGCGAACTGCCGCCGCCGTATAAGTGGTGCCGAGATCGACCCCGAGGTGATATCCCATGCGCGCCCCCTCGCGTCGGCAAGCCTAGCCGCAGCCGTGCCCGGATCGGCGGCCCGCCGCACCAAGCGGTGATCGTTGGCGCGCTGCGGCGAACTCGCGTACCTTTTCGATTTTGGGTGGTCACTGCCACGAGGGGGGCATTGCCATGACCTCGCTGCGTGCGCTGCTCGCGTCCGCCGGCTTTCACGGACAAGGCCTCGATACCGCGGTGGCTGTTGCGATGGCCGAGTCGGGCGGGCATCCCACGTCCCATAACACCAATGCCGGCACCGGTGACAACTCCTACGGGCTGTTTCAGATCAACATGCTGGGCTCCCTCGGGCCTGCACGAATGGAGCAATATCACCTTACGTCGTACAACGAATTGTTCGATCCTTCCGTCAACGCGCGCGTTGCCTACCAATTGTCCCAAGGTGGCAGCAACTGGACGCCGTGGACTACCTACACTCGCGGCACGTACAAGCAGTACCTCGGCGAGGACATGCAAATCGGCGGCGGACTTCCTGATCCGAATGCCGGCGCAATGGATCACGCCGGCGATCTGGCAGCAACGGGCGTCTCACCTTCCGACAGCTTTGATATTTCTGATGGTCAGTCGCTAGCGGAATTGAACACGCACCAGGCCGAACTGCACGCCGAACTCGACTACACAGTCGGCGCGGGCCCGTTGCCGAAACACATGGTGCATCCGCTCACCCAGGCAGACATGCCCTCGATGCACACGAGTGATCCGTCCGACCTGGCCGCGTCGATGATGCCGGCGTCCGTGCACCCGGCAGACGGTCTCGACGGTATCGGCGCTGACCCGACCGGCGACGACCCACTCGGCGGCCACTCCCCGGGCGACGGGCAGTCGACGGGTCTAGGACACGGCCTGGGCACGACCGCCGAGATGCAGGAGGGCCTGGACTTCGATGAGCACTACCTCGGCTGGCACGGCGATCACCCCTGATCGCGCGCAACGATGAGCGAGTCCGTCTGCGACAGCTGCGGAGCCCGGGTCGTCCCGGGCACTCAGTTCTGCACAACGTGCGGCTACTACCTGGGGTGGAACGAGACGGGCCCGGGCGACGGCCCTGAGCGACAGCCTCGCCGGCCCGCGCCGGTCAGCGAAGGGCGAGCGTCGCCGTCCGAGACGACGTCCCCGGTGCGGGAACCATCGGTCACCACCCGGCCCTTCGAGCCGGTGGCCACTGCCGACACGGACCGGCGCCCGCGTGACCTGCCTCAGGCGCCGTGCCGGCGCTGTTCGACGCCCAACTCCTCGACGCGCCGATTCTGCAGCAAATGCGGTCTGTTTATCGGTCAGCCCACTGCGGTGTCCCAGTACCGGGCGTTCGCCGTTCCGCGACGGCGCCACTGGTGGCAGCGTTGGTGGCGCCCGCCGGCCGGCTCGGAGGAGGCGGAACGCGCCGCTTACCGGCACAGCCTGCCGTGGTGGATCCGGCTGCGGCGTGTGCTGATTGCAGTCGTGGTGCTGGCGCTGGTGCTCGCGTACTTGGGTTTCGTCGGGCGCGACCCGGTTGGCTGGAGCCGGCACGTTATGGCGGATCTGCGCGGCACGCTAGTTCCGGTGAATGGGGTTACCTCTGCATCCGTCAACCAGGCCGATCCTGTTCCTGGCTTCCCGGCGAAGGATGCGACCGACGGCAACAGCGCTACTGCATGGGCGACGCCGTTCACCGGTCCGACATCCGCCCCCGGCGCCGGCTGCACGACGGGCGCGGCGTCCGGGGCGCTGCTGCTCAGCGCGCCCGAGCAGGTCATGCTGCGCGCAATCAGGGTGCAAACCGGATTGACGACTCCGGACCGTACGCAGCAGTGGGTCCCGACGATGCTCGATCTCAGTTTCCCGGACAACACGTGTCAGCGGGTCACCCTGAAGAACGTCGGCACACTGCAAACCGTCCACATCCATGCCGTGAAGACGAACGCGGTACGCGTCGTGATCGTCGCAGGTGACAGCCCTCGCGCTAATGGTGCCGTGCCATTGGCTGCGATCACCGAGACGGCACTGCTCGTCCGCCCGAACTGAACCCCGCGAGCTATCCCGCGGGTTGCGTGGCGACGCAGGTGAATCCGCGTGACCGGCAGTCCTGGAGCATTTGGTTGGTGGCGTCGAGCGTCTTCGTGCCGACATACACCGCCCAGAATGGATGGATGATCTTCCCACCGTTGAAGATCCAGTTCGGATAGTCGGTGGAGTGCAGCGTCTGCGCAGCAAAGCTCGAGCTGAGCGCCGCCGCCGCCGAGTCCGCCCTCTGCTGGGCATTCCCGTTCGCGTCCAAGTACGTCGCGAATAGGACGATCCAATCGCCCGGTTGAATGCCGCCGGGCGGCGCGCCACTGGATGACGACTGTCCGGGCGAGGATCCGGTTCCTCCGCTTG
>JBPYES010000124.1:0-13262 GCA_051984825.1 Jatrophihabitantaceae bacterium | reverse complement strand
CGGGTGAGTGGGGCGTTGCGCGCCTGGCTCGCGAGCAGGTCAGCGGCGACTGGGTCGGCAGCCATCACGGTCTGCCACTTCGACCACTCGGTGTTGGCGACACGGACCGCAACCGGGCCGCCCATCGTCTTGCCGTGCCGCACCCCACCGGTCAGCTCGAGCTCGTCCGCCTCGAAGCTCATCCGGGCACCGCGGCCGTAGCCGAGGCGCCGCCGCGCAAGATCCCGGGCGACCTCGGCGCTCGTCACCGCGACGCCGGACGGCAGCCCGTCCAGGATGGCGACGATCGCGGGTCCGTGCGACTCGCCCGCGGTGATCCAACGCAGCACGCCACTAAGTCTGGCATCAGTGCACGGCGGCAACGAGCAGGGCGCCGGTGATCAAGGCCGGGCCGAGTGCGATGTGGCTCTTCAGCGACACACGGCGGCTGGCGAGCATGACGACGGCGACCAGTGCTCCGAGTACGAACCCGGCGAAAATCCCGTAGAAGACGTGTCCCCAGCCGAGCCAGCCGAGGTACAGCGCGAGCAGGCCGGCGAGCTTGACGTCGCCGAAGCCGAGCGACGCCGGGGACACCACCGCCGCCACACAGAAGATCGCGAACACCACACCCGCGGCAGCTACCGCCCGGCCCAGAGCCGCCCAGTCGCCGCGCACCATGGCAGCCAGGGCCAGCGACACGAGCGCACAGCCGGCCGCCGGGAGCACCAGGCGGTCCGGCAACCGGTGCTGCCGGGCGTCGACGAGCAGCAGCGGCGTCGCCAGTAGCGCCAGCGTGACGAACGCCGGGAGGGCCGCGGACCATCCAGCGGCATGGCCGGCGAGTACGCCGAGGACGGTGCCGATGAGCGCGGTGGCCGCGAGCGGCGGGGGCGGCTGTGCCGCGGCCGCGAGACGCGCCAGGAACGGCGACGCGAGGAGGCACGTGGCACCGCCGACCGCGGCGCCGAGCAACCACGACGACACGGGCGGTCAGCCTAGGGCATACCGCGCATCCCTCGCGTCCGCTCGTCCACAGGCCATGATGGCGGCATGCGTTTCGACGCGATCGTGCTTGCCGGCGGCGCCGCCCGGCGGCTCGGCGGCGTGGACAAGCCGATGCTCGACGTCGAGGGCACGCCGATGCTCGTCCACGTGCTCGATGCGGTCGCGGCGGCCGGCACGCGCGTCGTCGTCGGCCCACGCCGCGCGATCGACCGCACCGTGACCTGGTGCCAGGAGGTACCGCCTGGTGGCGGCCCGGTCGCCGGGCTCGCGGCGGCGCTGCCCCTCACCGCCGCATCCACGCTCGTCGTGCTCGCGGCCGACCTCCCCCGGGTCGGGCCCGCGATCGACCGGCTGCTCGAGGCGCTCCGCCCACCGGCTGACGCGGCCATGCTGAGCAGCGGCGGCCGACGGAACCACCTCGCGGCGGCCTGGCACCGGCCCGCGCTGGTCGCCGCCCTCGGCCGTGTCGGCGCCGCTCGGGGTGCCGCGATGCGCACACTGGCCGCAGGGGTTACCGTCGCCGAGGTCGCCGACGCGGGGTGGGGCGACGACTGCGACACCTGGTCCGACCTGGCCCGACACCGTTCCCGGAGTGCGCGATGACCAACCCACTGGACGCGTGGGTGCACGACCTGTCCACCACCCTCGGCGTCGACGCGGCCGCGACCGACGTGCAACAGGTGCTCGACCTGGCTCGGGACGCCGCGCACGGCGTGGCCCGACCCGCCGCACCGCTCACCACGTTCCTCGTCGGGCTGGCCGCAGGCCTGCGCGGCGGCGACCAGGCGGCCGTCACCGAGGCCGCAGCCGCGGCACAGCGGCTACTGGCCGGGCGCGATCAGCCCACCAGCTCGGGCTCGGAGTAGACGTTCAGCCGCTCACCCCGCACCAGCCCGGCCAACAGCAGCCCATATGTGCGTGCGAGGTCCACAGCCAGACTGGACGGTGCTGACACGGCGACCACTCCGGCGCAGCCGGCGGCCAGCGCCTTCTGGACGATCTCGAACGACACCCGCCCGCTGATCACGAGCAGGCGGTCTGCGGCCGGCAGCGCACCGTCGAGCAGCGCCCGGCCGATCACCTTGTCGACGGCGTTGTGCCGGCCGACGTCCTCGCGCACCGCCCCGACCTCGCCGTCCGCGGTGGCCAGTGTCGCCGCATGCAGGCCGCCGGTCCGGTCGAAGGCCCGCTGTCGCGTGCGCATTGCGTCCGGCAGACCGGCCAGCACCTCCCGGTCGACGCGCCAGCCGGGCGTGTGGAGCGCAGCGTCCGGGGCGGGCAGCAGCGCCACGACATCGGCGCTGCACACGCCGCACGACGCCGACGTGACAAACGCCCGCGAACGCGGCGGGGTGACATCAGCACGCAACGACACGCGCACCGCGTCGCCCTCGCGCGAGGCTTGCATGCCCGTGATGTCATCCGGCCGGCGCACCCCGGACTCGGCGACCAGCCAGCCTGCGGCCAGCTCCAGGTCGTGCCCGGGTGTGCGCATCAGCACGGCGAGCACCTCGTCGTCCAGCGAGAGCGTGAGCGGTGCCTCGACGGCGAGTTCGTCCGGCGCCGAGGCCGTGCCCGGCCCGCGCAACTGGACGATCGCCCGCCGGGTCGTCATGACCGCCATGCCCCGAGGGTACGGACTCCCGGCGTGATCAGGCGGCCGCGCGTTCCCCTATCGGACGGCGGCGCCGGGCGGCGGCGAGCGACGGCGGCGTCCATGCGCCGTCCGGGTGGTAGACGTTCGTGCCAGGCGGCACGATCTCGTCGATGCGGTCGAGCACGGCGTCGTCCAGGATCAGCGATGCGCCCTCAAGTGCACCCTGCAGCTGCTCCCGAGTCCGCGGCCCGAGGATCACGGACGTGACCGCGGGATGCGCCACGGTGAAGGCAACTGCGAGTTGCGGCAGCGTGCAGCCGACCTCGGCCGCAAGCTCGATCAGCTGCTCGGCGATCTCCAGCTTGGCTGCAGTCTCCGGCAATGCCGGGTCGAACCGGTCCGTGCGGATGGTCGGCCGTCCGCTGGACAAGTCGACAGGCTGACCGCGCCGGTATCGCCCGGTGAGGAACCCGTACGCGAGCGGACTCCAGGTCAGCACGCCCATGCCGTAGTGCTGGCAGGTCGGCAACACCGACGTCTCGATGCCGCGGGCCAGGATCGAGTACGGCGGCTGCTCAGAGCGCAGGCGCATGAGCCCGCGTTGCTCGGCGACGTGGTGCGCCTGCGCGATCTGCTCCGCGGGGAACGTCGAGCAGCCGAACGCGCGAATCTTGCCCTGGTGCACCAGATCGGTCAGCACGGACAGGGTTTCCTCGATGTCCGTAGTCTCGTCCGGGCGGTGGATCTGGTAGAGATCGATCCAGTCGGTTTGCAGCCGCGCCAGGCTCTCGTCGACGGCGCGCAGGATCCAACGGCGCGAGTTGCCGCTGCGATTGCGGCCCTCCCCCAACGGGAAGTGCACTTTGGTGGCCAGCACGACATCGTCACGTCGCCCGGCGAGTGCCTTGCCCACGATCTGCTCCGACTCACCTGCCGAGTACATGTCGGCGGTGTCGACGAAATTGATGCCGGCGTCCAGGGCGGTGTGGATGATGCGGGTGCAGTCGTCGTGGTCCGGGTTGCCGACCGCGCCGAGCATCATTGTGCCGAGACAGTGCACGCTGACCTCGATGCCGGTGCTGCCGAGCGTTCTATAGCGCATGGCCGGCAGCGTAGGAGTTGGAGCGCGCTCCAGCGCAACTGTGATTACTCGATCCGCCGGCCGTCGTGCAGGCTCAGCCGTCGGGCACCTTCTCGCGGAGGGCTGCTCGCATGGCTTCGACGGGCGCCGGACGGCCGGTCATCAGCTGAACCTGCAGCGCCGCCTGGTGCAGCAGCATCAGCGTGCCGGCGATGACCGTCCCCCCGGCCGCGGCCACCGCGGCGGCAAGCGGGGTAGGCCACGGCGCGTACACCACGTCGAGTAGCGCGTACGCGGCGCGCCACTCACCGCCGGCAAGCGGGTCGGCGGCCCCAGCAGGCAGCGTCGAGATGACCAGGTCGCCAGGCGGGTCGCCGAGGACGGCCACGTCTAGGTCGATGCCGGCCCGCTGCGCTGCAGCGCGGACGTCAACGGTGCGAGTCACGTCCCGCACCTGCACCGTGCAGCGCGTCAGCCCCAGTTCGGCGAGCGCCACCACCGCTGCCTGCGCGGTGCCACCGGCGCCCAGGACAGTGGCCGTCGCCGGCCGTACGCCGTGCTCGCGAAGCGCCGCGACGATGCCCGCGACGTCGGTATTGTCGGCCGACCAGGTCCCGTCCGGGCGGCGCAGCAAGGTGTTGGCAGCGCCCACCGCCGTCGCCTGCGGACTCGCCGCCGACGCCAGGGCCAGCGCCTCGCGCTTGAGCGGCATCGTGCATGCGAAGCCGACCCACTCCGGCCCGCAGGTCGCAAGGAACTGCGCTAGCTCGCCCGTCCCGACGTCGAGCGCCGTGAACGTCCAGGAGAGGCCGAGCGCCCGGTAGGCAGCGCCGTGCAGGACCGGCGACAGCGAATGCGCGACGGGCCGGCCGAGTACGGCCGCCTTACGTGCTATGAGCAGCCCCAGTGGTTCTGGCGGCACCTGTCCACCGCGGCCTGGAAGTCGTTGGGGCTCGAGGTGAAGTACAGGTGCCCCTGGGCGTCGCCGTTCACGTAATACAGCCACGAACCGGCTGCGGGCTTCACGGCCGCTGTCATCGCGGCGCGCCCGGGGTTGCCGATCGGCGTCGGCGGCAGGCCCTTGTCGATGCGCGTGTTGTACGGCGAAGGCTTGTTGTAATCGATCTTGGACGGATCTTGGCCGGCGAGCCGCGCGCCGTACACGCTGGTCGCGTCGATGCCGAGTGGCATGTGCTTCGCCAGCCGGTTGTAGATCACCCGGGCGACCTTCGGACGGTCGGCGTCGAACTTCGCCTCAGCCTCGACCATCGAGGCGACGATCAGCGCCTCGTACGGGGTGAGCCCCATCTTGTGCGCGGCGTCGGCGAAGCCCATGTCGCGGTCGACGCCGGTGAACTCGCTGGTCAGCTGCTGAAGCGCGTCGGCCGGTGTGGTGCCCGGGTCGAAGCTGTAGGTATCCGGGAACAGGAATCCCTCGGCGGACTTCGGCAGCTTCGATCCGACGGTGTAACCCTCCGGCACTCCGAGATCGGCGACGTCGGCTGCGGCCGCCTGCACCTTGGCCGGCGGGACGTTGAGCACCTTGGCCAGCCGGACCAGGATGTCCTGCTCGATGAGCCCCTCGGGAATCGTCACCTGAGTGGAGACACGCGCCGAGGGGTCGAGCAGCAGCGCGAGCGCTTGCTTCGCTGCCATGTGCTTGCGCACCCGGTAGAACCCGGGCTGGATAGAGCGGGAATTGGTGTTCGCGTCTGCCGCGTCGGTGAATGCGCGCTTGCTCGCCACCACGCCGTGGTCCACAAGGGTGGCCGCGATGTCGGCCGAGGTGTCGTTGGGGTTCACCTCGACGAGCACCTGGCCGGTGCCCGGACCGGACCAGTCCTTGGCGGCCAGCTGCCGCTCGATGACCGGCCGGGCAACCATCCAACCGAGCGCCGCCACGAGCGCGACGACAAGCAGCCCTGCCGTGGTGGCGAGCCACCTCCGGCGCCGGCGCCGTCTCTCGGCCTGTCTGCTGCGCCGGTCACCGCCGCGCCGGGGCGCGTTGGGACCGTAGTGGGTGACCTGCTCGTCGTCGAAGTCGCCGCCGAAGAGCAGAGCGTGCGGGTCGGATGCCTCGATCGAGTCCGAGGGCTCGAATCTCACCGGGCGCGCTCCATCTCGCGAGTTCATGCAGGACCGTCGGACTGTGCATGCTTGGCGTCCAGCCAGTGCTGCAGTATCTCGACCGCCGCCGCCTGGTCGACGATGGCGCGCCGGGCCCTCCCTCGGACGCCGCGCGCCGCGAGCCTACGCTCTGCGGCCACCGTGGTCAGCCGCTCGTCGACCAGTTCGACTGGTATGGGGGAAATGACCCGTGCCAAGTGTTCGGCATAGTCGCGTGCCATCGCCGCCGAGGCACCCTCCCGACCAGCTAGCGTCACCGGCAAGCCCACCACGACGCCTACGGCGGCGTGCTCCTGGACCAGTCGCGCCAGCTCAGCCACACCACTGTCGCGTGAGACCGTCGCCACAGGGCTCGCGAGGACGCCGCGCGGGTCGCTGCGAGCAACGCCGACGCGGACAGTGCCGACGTCCACGCCGAGCCATACGCCGGTCGCAGCGCCCACCGCGTTCACCCGGTGCCGCGCTCCGCCACGTACCTCCGCACAGCGGCGAATGCCTCGGGCAGCTTCCCGGCGTCTCCTCCCGCGCCCTGCGCCAGGTCAGGCTTGCCGCCACCCCTGGCTCCCAGGACGGGCGCGAACGCGCGCACCACGTCGTTCGCGGACAGGCCGCCGGACTGGCCGGCGTCGTTGACGGCTGCGACGAAGCTGACGCCCTTCTCCCCCGGCGCGGCCACCACGACGACGGCCGCCTCGGACTGCGGCAGCCGCCCGCGCACGTCGAGGGCCAGCGAACGCAGCTCGCCGGCAGCGACGCCTGACGGTGCCTGGGCGCTCACGACACGTGTCGCGCCCACCATCTCCGCGCCTTCGGCAAGCGTGCCGGCACTCGCCAGCACCGCGGCCGCGCGCAGCCGTTCGAGCTCCTTCTCGGCGCTGCGCAGCCGGTCGAGCGTCGCGGCGATGCGCTCAGGCAGCTGGTCGGGTGGCGCCTTGAGGTCGCCGGCCAACTGCTGCACGAGCACGTGCTCACGCGCCAGGTAACGGAACGCGTCCAGGCCGACCAGCGCCTCGACGCGGCGCACGCCGGAGCCGATCGACGCCTCGGAGAGCAACTTCACCATGCCGATGACCGAGCTGCGTGCCACGTGGGTGCCGCCGCACAGCTCCCGGGAGTACTCGCCGATCTCGACGATGCGCACCCGCTCGCCGTACTTCTCGCCGAACATCGCGATCGCGCCGAGCCGCCTGGCCTCCTCCTGGTTGGTGACGAACGCGCGCACCTCGAGGTCGTGCAGCAGCACCTCGTTGATCTCGTCTTCGACGTCGGCCAGAACGCTCGGTGCCACGGCGGAGGGGTTGTGGAAGTCGAAGCGCAGCCGCCCGGGCGCGTTCAGCGAACCGGCCTGCGCAGCCTGCTCGCCCAGCGTGCGGCGCAGCGCGGAGTGCAGCAGGTGGGTTGCTGAATGGCTGCGCGAGACCGACGCACGCCGGCCCACGTCGACCAGCGCGAATGCCGGGTCGCCGGCGCGCACCTCGCCGCGCAGCACTTTGACCTTGTGCGCGATCACGCCGGGCACCGGTGTTTGCACGTCGACGACCTCGAGCTCGGCGTCGTGCCCGGCTGCGTTGATCGTGATGCGGCCGAAGTCGGGTTGCTGGCCGCCGCCCTCGGCGTAGAACGGCGTGGCATCGAGGACGAGTTCGACCTCGTCACCCTCGCCGGCTGCGTCGACCACGCCGTCGGGACCGACGAGCGCGGCGACCTTCGACTCGCGGGCGACCTCCTGGTAGCCGGTGAACTCGCTGCCGCCCTGCTCGAGCACGGCACGCCACACGGACGTGTCGACGAAACCGGTCTTCTTGGCTTGGGCGTCCGCCTTCGCACGCTGCTGCTGCACGCGCATCAGCCGGCGAAAGCCCTCCTCGTCCACCGTCAGGCCCTGGTCGGCAGCCATCTCGAGGGTGAGCTCGATCGGGAAGCCGTATGTGTCGTGCAGCTGGAACGCCTTCTCCCCGGACAGCTGCGAGCTCCCCGCGCGCCGTACCTCCGCGGCCTGCATGTCGAAGATCGCAGTGCCGGCCCGCAGGGTGTGCCGGAACGCGTCCTCCTCCGCGTAGGCGTATGTCGAGATACGGCCGAAGTCGGTGGCCACCTCGGGGTAGGAGGGCGCCATGCAGTCGCGCGCAATGGGCAGCAGCTCGGGCAGTGCCGGGTCCTCGTAACCGAGCAGGCGCATCGCCCGGATCGCCCGGCGCAGGATGCGCCGCAGCACGTAGCCGCGCCCCTCGTTCGAGGGCACCACGCCGTCGCTGATCAGCATCAGGCCGGACCGCACGTGATCGGCGATCACCCGCAGCCGCACGTCGTCGGGATGCGACTGGCTCGCCGCGTGCCCGGACTTCGCACCGTAGGTCCGGCCGGTCAGCTCGGCGGCCCGGTCGAGGACGGGCTTGGTCTCGTCGATCTCGTAGAGGTTGTCGACGCCCTGCAAGATCGTGGCGATGCGCTCCAGGCCCATGCCGGTGTCGATGTTCTTGTTGGGCAGCTCGTCGACGATCTCGTAGTCACCCTTGTGCGGCCCGGTCGACTTGCCCCGCTCGTACTGCATGAAGACGAGGTTCCAGTACTCGGTGAATCGGTCCTCGTCGACGGCTGGGCCGCCCTCCGGGCCGTACTCGGGGCCCCGGTCGTAGAAGAGCTCGCTGCACGGGCCGGCCGGACCCGGAATGCCCATGTCCCAGGTGTTGTCTTCCTTGCCCCGGCGCACGATGCGTTCGTGCGGGATGCCGATGACCCGGTTCCAGATGTCGACTGCTTCGTCGTCGTCGAGGTACACCGTGGGCCAGATGCGGTCGCCGTCGAGGCCGAAACCGCCGTCCGCCTGCGCCGCTGTCGACAGCTCCCACGCGAACTTGATCGCGCCTTCCTTGAAGTAGTCGCCGAAGGAGAAGTTGCCGTTCATCTGGAAGAACGTGGCGTGCCGGGTCGTCTTGCCGACCTCGTCGATGTCCGGTGTGCGGATGCACTTCTGCACGCTCGTCGCCCGCGTGAACGGCGGCGTCTGCTGCCCGGTGAAGTACGGCACGAACTGCGCCATCCCCGCGACGACGAACAGCAGATTCGGGTCGTCGAACGGCAGCGGCAGGCTGGGGACGACGGTGTGCCCGTTCGCCTCGAAGTAGGCGAGAAACCGTCGCTTGATCTCCGCGGTTCTCATGACGCGTAGGGGACGCGGCCCAGCCGGCCGTCGACAGCGTCGCCCTCGCGCAGCTCGGCTTCGCGCTGGTGCATCGCATCGCGCACATCGGCCGTGAATTCCCGCAGTGACTCGGACATGTCGGCGAGCCCGGCGCCGAAGCTCTTGGCGATGCCGCGCGGGGTCAGCAGCTGGGCCATGGCCGTCAGCTTGCGCATGGTCAGCGCGCCGATCGCGAAGCCCGTCGCCAGCCAGAACAGTCGCCTGCTCATCGATCTCACCCCTTGGCCGCGCGGCGGAGCGCGCGGGTGCTTACTCCGAGTGGTACGCCGTGCGACCCTACCGGGTCAGTCCTGCTGACTCTCGTCAGTTCCGCGGATTGCCGCCCGTAGCCGGGGCAGCCGCTCGGACAGGGCGCGCTCGGCGCCGTGACCGCCCGGGCGGTAGTAGTCACGCCCGACCAGCTCGTCGGGCGGGTATTGCTGGCGGGCAATGCCATCCGGCGTGTCCGGTGGGTAGACGTAGCGCTGAGCGTGGCCGAGACGCATAGCGCCTGGATAGTGGCCGTCGCGCAGATGCGGCGGGACCGTACCGGCCTTGCCGGCCCGCACGTCGGCCTGGGCCTCGTCGATCGCGCGCACCACCGCGTTGGACTTCGGCGCGGATGCCAGGTGGATCGTGGCCTGCGCCAGGTTGATGCGCGCCTCGGGCAGCCCGATGAGCTGCACCGCCTGTGCGGCCGCGGTGGCAGCTAGCAACGCTGTCGGATCAGCCATCCCGATGTCCTCGCTGGCATGGATCACGAGGCGACGGGCGATGAAGCGCGGGTCCTCGCCCGCCTCGATCATCCGGGCCAGATAGTGCAGCGCGGCGTCGACGTCCGAGCCGCGGATCGACTTGATGAACGCGCTGATCACGTCGTAGTGCTGGTCGCCGTCGCGGTCGTAACGGACGGCCGCCGTGTCGACAGCCTTCTCGAGCGTGGGCAGGTCGATGGTCTCGGACGTACCGGCGGCGGCTTCCAGCGCGTTGAGCGCACGTCGCGCGTCGCCGGCCGCCATCCGGATCAGGTGCGCCCGTGCGTCGTCGTCCAGGGTCACGGCACCGCCCAGGCCACGCTCGTCACGCAGTGCCCGGTCCACGAGCTCGTTCACGTCCTCGTCACTGAGCGGCTGCAGGGTGAGCAGCAGACTCCGCGAGAGCAGCGGCGAGACGATCGAGAAGAACGGGTTCTCGGTGGTGGCCGCGACCAGCGTGATGGTGCGGGTCTCCACGGCCCCGAGCAGTGAATCCTGCTGCGTCTTGGAGAAGCGGTGTATCTCGTCGATGAACAGCACCGTCTGCTGGCCGGAATAGGTCAGCTCCCGCCGCGCGTCGTCGATCACGGCGCGGACGTCCTTGACGCCGGCGTTCAGCGCGGACAGCTGCGCGAAGCGACGGTTCGTGGCGTTCGACACGATCAGCGCGAGCGTCGTCTTGCCGCTGCCGGGCGGGCCGAACAGGATCAGCGACATCGGCTCCTCGCCCTCGACGAGGCGCCGCAATGGCGATCCGGCGCTTCGTAGGTGCTCCTGCCCGACGACCTCGTCGAGCGTGCGCGGGCGCATCCGGGCGGCGAGCGGCGCATTCGCCGTCTCAGGCGCGCTCGCCGCCGGCGGGTCGAACAGGGTCACCGGATCAGCGTAGGCAGCACCGGGGACGCACGTCAGCGCGACAGGTCCCCGATCTGCTCGGCGTACCAACTGCTCGAGAGGTGCTCGGCGATCTTGCGTAGTGTCCAGCCCTCGCGCGGTCGATCCCACTCGTCGGGGCCGGCGGCCAGCAGACGCAGCCGGAAGGTGCGGGCCAGGCGGGTCAGGCGCTGCCGCGCCTCGTCCAGGTCCACCTCGGTGAACGGGGCGAAGTCGGCGTGCGTCGTGACCAGGCTGCCGTGCCACGCGTCCGGCTCGGTGGGAACGCCGGCGAGCACCGCCTCGACCTCTGCGAGGTGGTCGATCAGGTGGTCGACCTGCCGGCGAATGACCTTGTGCGGCGTGTAGATGCGCTCGCCGTCCTCGCTGACGCGCGGCTTGCCGTCCCACCCGATCCAGGTAGCGGCGAGCTCAAGTGTGCGCGCGACGGCCGTCTCGATCCCGGCGCCGGGGTCCGCCGATGTCATGACGTCGACGCTAGAACGGCGACCGTACGGCGCGCGCCGAACAGTCCGCGCCGCGTGCCAGGATCGGGATATGCGAACCCGGCGAATCGGAAGCGACCCCGTCAGCGCGATCGGCTTGGGCGCTATGCAGTTCGACGACCCGCCGGAGCAGGCCGAACGTGCCGAGGCGACGATGCGGGCCGCGCTCGACGCCGGCATCACCCTCGTCGACACGGCCATTGCGTACGGGCCGTCCACGCTGGGTGCCGATGCGATGGGCGCCAATGAGCGACTGGTCGCGTCATTGCTCGACCGGCTCGGCGTCAAGGGCGAGGTCTTCGTCGCGACGAAGGGCGGCCACATCCGCACCACGGGCGGCCGCTGGGGCCGGGACAGCTCGGACGCCGGACTGCGCGCCGCCGTCGACGCCAGCCTGAAGAACCTCGGTGTCGAACAGATCGACTTGTACCAGCACCATCGCCCCGATCCGCGCGTCCCCTATGCCGAGGTCATGGGGACGCTGAAGGAGATCCACGACGCGGGCAAGGCGCGCATGATCGGCTTGTCGAACGCCGACCCGGACCAGATCCGTCTTGCCGGCGACATCCTGGGCACTGCGCTGGTCAGCGTGCAGAACGAGTTCTCCCCGCGCTTTCGCAGCAGCGAGCGAGAGCTGCGGTTGTGCGACCAACTGGGCCTGGCGTTCCTGCCGTGGAGCCCGCTCGGCGGTGCCGGAAGCGCGCACGGCCTCGGCCGGCGGCACACCGCGTTCGAGGACGTGGCTGCCGAGGTCGGTGCCTCCCCGCAACGGGTGTGCCTGGCGTGGATGCTCGCGAAGTCGCCGGTCGTCATCCCTATCCCGGGAGCGAGCCGGCCCGAGTCGATCACCGACTCGGCCGCCGCTGCTGAGCTGGAGCTCAGCGCCGAGCAGCTTGCCCGGCTGGACGCGTCCTGAGCGCTGCGCGTTCGGCGAACATCGCCCGTACCGCAGCCGGGTCCGCGCCGGCGAGAGTCACCTGCGGGATGCGGTCCCACAGGCTCAGCCCGACGCGTCGCACCAGGCGGGCGTGCCCGCCGAGCCCCGTCGTCCGTTGCCAGAAGTCGTGGTCTTCGTACCCGTCGAGCTCCGGCTCCACGCCGAAGCCACCGACGGCGTCGAGCCACGACCGGCGTACCAGGTAGCCGCGGCTCAGGTACGCGAAGCCCGACAGCCTCCGCGCGTCCGGCACGAGCGCGTTGACGATCATGCGACTGCCGATCACCGCCATCGGGTAGGCGACCTGCGCCGTGTCGTCGGCGTCCAGGGCGGCCACGACGTGCGCGAGGCTGTCGCCCAACAGCTCGTCGCCGGCGTCGACGATCAGCACGTATGGCGCAGCGCCGAGCGTCAGCAGGTCGTTGCGGGCCTGTCCACGCGCCACGCACTCGGAGTACTCGACCAGCCCGCACAGCCCGCCCTGATCGGACACAGCCTCCCCACCGACGGCGGCGACGAAGACGTTGGTCCCGTCAAGGGAGCCCAGCGTGCGAGCGAGCGGTCCGTCGCCGGGCATCGCGGCACACACCACGTCGACGTTGTGCCGCGCGGCCGTATGCCGGGTGACGCGCCGGCCAGGACTGGCCGCGCGCAGCCGAGCCACCTCGCGAAGCAACCGGGCCATGTCCAGATCCGCCGGGCCGGACGGATCCGGCAGCTCCCGCTCGCACGGCACCCATACCGCCAGCGGCGTCTCTACGGGCCGCGCCGTCCGGGACGGGACACGCGGCGGGGGCGCCGGAGCTTTCGCGGCGACCGAGCCGGCCAGGTCCAGGAGGCGGCCCGCCGACGCGACCATGTCCAGCTCGGCATCACATACCTCGCGTGCAGCGGCCGCGATGCCGTCGAGGTTGCCCGGCTCGTCGAGAGCGGCTGCTGCAACGAGCGCCATCCGCGCCGGATCGCTGACCAGCACATGCTCGCCCGGCACCAGCGGCGCCAACCCGTTACTCGGAGCCGTGAGTACGACGCATCCGTTGCTGATCGCCTCCAGCGCACGCACCCATTCGAACGCCGTGGCGCCTTCTCGGTGCAGGTTGAGCAGCAGCCGGCTGCGCGCGAGCAGCTCCCACTTCCGGGTGCCGGCGAGGAAATCCGGCCGGCCGGCCGTCATCGGTTCGTGCGGGGCGATCACCAGTTCGGTGCGGTATCGGCAGA
>JBPYES010000123.1:0-6787 GCA_051984825.1 Jatrophihabitantaceae bacterium | reverse complement strand
CCCCGGCCGACCTGAAGAAATCCACGTTCCGCTCCCTACGCACCCGCAACTTCCGGCTCTTCGCCAGCGGGCAAATCGTCTCCAACACCGGCGCCTGGGTGCAGCGCATCGCCCAGGACTGGCTGGTTCTGAGCATCACCGGCAGTGCCACGGCGGTCGGAATCACCACCGCCCTGCAGTTCCTGCCTACACTGCTGTTCGGCCTCGTGGGCGGAGTCATCGCCGACCGGTATCCCAAGCGCCGGATACTGCTGTGCACGCAGGTCGGCATGGCCTCGATGGCCACCACGCTCGCGATCTTGACGCTGGGCCACCACGTGCAGGTCTGGCACGTGTATCTGGTCGCGTTCGGACTCGGCATCGTGGTGGCCGTCGACAACCCGGCGCGGCAGTCGTTCGTGAACGAGATGGTGGGCCCGGAGCAGCTGCGCAATGCCGTCAGCATCAACGCCTCGGTGTTCCAGCTCGGAGCACTCATCGGCCCGGCGATCAGCGGCATTCTGATCAACGCGGTCGGCTCCGGGTACGCGTTCGCCGTCAACGCCGCGTCGTACTCGGCGTCGATGATCGCGCTGCTGCGGATGCGCGAGGATGAGCTGCATCCGGCGCCCGCGGCCAATGGAGGCACCCGAGTTCGTGATGGGCTGCGCTACGTCGCCAGTCGTCCGGATGTGTTGTGGCCGACCGTGCTGGTGGGCGTGTTCGGGATGTTCACGGTGAATCTGCCGGTGACGCTTGCCGCATATGCGCGATCGGTGTTCGACATAGGCGCGGGCGGGTACGGACTGCTCACCTCGGTACTCGCGGTCGGCTCCGTCACCGGCGCGCTGATCTCCGCCGGACGGGCACGCACCCGGTTACGCGCGCTGTTCGCGATCGCCGGCACGCTGGCGACCCTGTACATGATCGCCGCACTCGCGCCCTCCGAGTGGACGTACGCCCCCGTGCTCGTCGGCGTCGGCGGGGCCACGCTGCTGCTCTACACGTCGGCGAACTCGACGGTCCAGCTCGCCGCCGACGACTCGATTCGCGGACGCGTCATGAGCGTGTACCTGATGGTGTTCATCGGCGGCGGGGCGATCGGCGGCCCGTTGGTCGGATTGCTGGACGAACACCTGGGGCCCCGGGCCGGCATGCTGATCTCCGGGCTCGTGCCTGCAATCGTCACGGCCCTCATCGCTATGCACCTGGCCAGACTCGCGGACGTACGCCTGCGTACGGTCGTCGGGCTGCTGCGTCCCGCATAGCGTCGGCGCGACTGCCGACTTGCCTGGTGTACTAGCCTTCGGCTACTGGCCAGTAATCAGTAGGAGCGCCGGCATGCCTGAGCGTTCGAACTACGACGTGATCGTCATCGGCTCCGGATTCGGGGGCAGCGTCGCCGCCCTGCGGCTTACCGAGAAGGGCTACCGGGTCGGGGTGCTCGAGGCGGGCCGGCGCTTCGCCGACGACGAGCTACCACGCACGTCCTGGCAGATTCGCGACTTCGTCTGGGCACCGCGGCTCGGCCTCAAAGGCATCCAGCGCATCCACCTGCTCAACGACGTCGTGATCCTCGCCGGCGCCGGCGTGGGCGGTGGGTCGCTCAACTACGCCAACACGCTGTACGAGCCGCTCCAGCCGTTCTACGACGACCCGCAGTGGGCGCACATCACCGACTGGCGCGCGGAGCTCGCCCCGCACTACGCCCAGGCGAAGAAGATGCTCGGCGTGGTGCCCAATCCGACGATGACCGCGTCCGACGTGCAGATGAAGCGGCTCGCGACGCAGTTCGGCAAGGGCGAGACGTTTCACCTGACGCCGGTCGGCGTCCACTTCGGGCCTGGCCCCGGCGTGGAAGTGCCGGATCCGTACTTCGGCGGGGTCGGCCCGTCCCGGCGCGGATGTGTCGAGTGCGGTTCGTGCATGACGGGATGCCGGCACAACGCGAAGAACACTCTGGTCAAGAACTACCTGGCCCTGGCGGAGCGGGGTGGCGCGCAGATCCTGCCGCTCACGACCGTCACCAGCGTGCGTCCGCTGCCCGGTGGGGGCTACGCGGTCGACGCGATGCGCACCGGCCGGCAGCGCCGCGGCCCGGACCAGACGTTCACCGCCACACAAGTGATCTTCGCTGCGGGGACGTACGGCACGCAGACGCTGCTGCACCGGCTGAAGGCCACCACACTGCCCGGCATCTCCGACCGGCTGGGCCAGCTGACCCGAACGAACTCCGAGTCCTTGCTCGGCGCCGTCTCCAGGGATCCGGCGGCCGACTACACCCGCGGCGTCGCGATCACGTCCTCGTGGCATCCCGACGAGAACACGCACATCGAACCGGTGCGCTACGGCAAGGGCAGCAATGCCATGGGGCTGCTGTCGACTGCGCTGACCGACGGCGGAACCCGCCGGCACCGGCTGGGCCAGTGGCTGCGAGTCGCGGCACGCCACCCGCAGCTGATCTTCGCAACGATCATCCCGCGGCGCTGGTCGGAGAAGACGATCATCCTGCTGGTCATGCAGTCCCTGTCCAACTCGATCACGGTGCGGCGCTCACGCCGGGGACGGCTCACCTCGGTGCAGGGCGAGGGCGAGCCGAACCCGACGTGGATCCCGGTGGCCAACCGGGCGGCCCGGCAGCTCTCCGCGAACATCGGCGGTGTCCCGGGCGGCACGTGGGGCGATCTGCTGAACGTCCCGATGACCGCGCACTTCATCGGCGGTTGCCCGATCGGCGATTCCGCCGAGACCGGCGTCATCGACCCATACCACCGGCTCTACGGATACGAGGGGCTGTCCGTCGTCGACGGCTCGGCGCTCACCGCGAACCTCGGCGTCAACCCGGCGCTGTCGATCACGGCGCAGGCCGAGCGGGCGATGTCGCTGTGGCCCAATCGCGGTCAGCAGGACCAGCGCCCGCCTCTCGGTGCCCCGTACCGGCACATCGCCCCGACGTTCCCCGAGCACCCGGTCGTCCCGGCCGGCGCGCCAGCCGCCCTGACGTTCGAGCCCGGCTAGGCCTCGCTGCCGAGGGCTGCACCCACCTGCAGCGCGTCCTCCCGCTCGACGCGATCGAGATCGTCCAGCTCCGGCTGGACAACCTCGCCGCGATCGGCGGCGTCGAGCGCGCGGTGGACGGTGCTCAGCACCACGGCGCCAAGCAGCACGGTTCCTGTCCCGATCAGGAACGGGACATGCGCGTTGTAGTGCTCGACCAGCTTGCCAGCGGCGAACGGCGCCAGGCCGCCACCGATGAAGCGCACGAACCCGTACGTCGCCGAGGCCACCGGCCGTTCGACCGGCGCGATGCTCATGACGGCGGTCGTGACGAGCGTGTTGTTCACGCCGATGAACGCCCCGGCGATAATTGCCGCGACGATCACGACGGCTGGACGGTCCGGCCAAATACCGATCGCGGCCATGACGACGGCCATCAGGACGAGGTTGCCGTAGAGCGTCCGCGGAGTACCGAACCGTGCCTTCAGCCACGGCGCGCCCCATACGGCGAAGATCGCTACGAGCACCCCCCAGGCGCAGAACACAAGCCCGAGTTTTCCGGGCTGGCGATGTTCATCAGGAACGGTGAGTACCCGAGCAGCGTGAAGAACGCCCAGTTGTAGAGCAGGCCCACGATGCTCGTGGTGGCCAGGCTGCGATGCCGCAACGCGACGAGTGGCTCACGCAGCCGCTGCCGGCGGGCCGGGCGTGGCGTCGGCGGCAGCAGCACGAGCGTCGCGACCAGCGCGATCGCCATGAGCACCGAGACGCCGAAGAACGGCCCGCGCCAGCTGAATTGGCCGAGTGCGCCGCCGATCAAGGGGCCCAGCGCGATACCCACCCCCAGCGCCGTCTCGTACAGCACGATCGCCCCGGCGAATCCGCCGCTGGCCGACGCGACGATGACCGCCAACGACGTCGCGATAAAGAGTGCGTTCCCAAGGCCCCAGCCGGCCCGGAAGCCCACGATCCCGTTGATCGTGCCGGACGATCCGGCCGCGGCGGCGAATGCGACGATCAGCACCAGGCCGGCGATCATCGTCCGCTTCGCGCCGATCCGGCTCGACACCCAGCCGGTGACGAGCATCGCCACCGCGGTGACCACCAGGTAGCTGGTGAAGAGCAATTCCACCTGTGCCGGTGACGCGTGCAGCTTGTCGCGTAGCGAGGCGAGGATCGGGTCGACGAGCCCGATGCCCATGAACGACACCACGCAGGCGAAGGCCACGGCCCACACCGCCCGTGGTTGGCGGAACGGGCTAGTTTTCTCAGTCATTCGGTTTGTCCAGTCCCGATGTCAGATAGTCGATGGCGGGCAGGGCGGCGGCTAGGGCCTGCCGGTGCTCCGGCGGCAGCGCCTGGATGTGATCACGCAGGGCAGCGGTACGCGTGGCACGGCGATCGGCCAACGTGAGTTCGCCCTTCGCGGTCAGCTGGACGAGGGTGGCCCGCCCGTCGGTCGGGTCGGCGATCCGCTGCACGTACCCGGCGGCGGCCAGCCGGTTCACCAGCGCCGTCATACCGGGTTGCGTCGTGCCCTCGCGCTCGGCCAGGGCGGACACCCGCAGTGGCCCCGAGGACAGCGTGCTGAGCGTGCCCAGTGCGGTCATGCTCATCTGCTTCGGTGCGATGCGCACCGCCCAGCGCGCTAGGCGCTGCAACCCCTCGGCTACCTGCTCGTCCATCGCCCAGAATTATATAACGTCATTATGTAACTACACTCGGCGGTGTGCGCAGCCTCACCGACGTTATCCAGGACGAGGTCGTGCTGCTCGACGGCGGGCTCGCCACAGAGCTCGAACGGCGCGGCAACGACCTGTCGACGGCGCTGTGGTCCGCCCGCTTAATCGAGGAAGCCCCGGACGAGATCGTCGCGGCACACGGTGCCTTCGCCGAAGCAGGCGCCCAGGTCGCGATCACGGCCAGCTATCAGGCTCCGCCAGACGCGTCCACGCTGCTTCGCCGTAGCGTCGCGCTGGCCCGTGCAGCACAGGACGGCTGGGTCGCCGCATCCGTCGGACCATACGGCGCGGTACGCGCGGACGGCTCCGAATACCGCGGCGACTACGGGCTCACCGTCTCCGAGCTGCGGGCGTTCCACCGTCCGCGGTTGTCCGTGCTGGCCGATGCCGGCGCGGACGTGCTGGCCGTCGAGACGATCCCGTGCCTCGCCGAGGTCGAGGCGCTGCTCGCCGAACTCGACCGGCTCGGTGCCCCGGCCTGGCTGTCGCTGACGTGTGCGGGCCTCAAGACGCGCGCCGGCGAGCCCGCGGCCGACGCGTTCGCGATGGCGCGCGACTGCCCCGCTGTCTTCGCCGTCGGCATCAACTGTGTCGCGCCGGCCGACGCTGCGCCGCTCGTCGAGCTGGCCACGACTGTCAGCGGCAAGCCCGCCGTCGTTTATCCGAACAGTGGAGAGGCCTGGGAGCGGCGCGCCTGGGCCGGCGAGGCGAGATTCGAGCCGGACGCCGCACCGGGCTGGGTCGCCGCCGGCGCGCGGCTGGTCGGCGGCTGCTGCCGGGTCACGCCACAGGACATCGCGCACACTCTTGAGTCGCTCCGTGCGGGCGCGCAGTCTGGAGCATGACGCGTTCGAGAGGAGGCGACGCGATGCGCGCACAGGCAGGCGACTGGCTGGTAACCGAGGGCTGCGACACCGAGCACCACGCCCGGCGGGCCCGCATCCTGTCCGTATCCCACCCTGACGGCACGCCGCCGTACCAGGTGCGTTGGGACGACGGGCACGAGGGGTTCATCTTTCCCGGTCCCGACTCACACGTAGTGAAGGAGAACCAGGCACCGGCGGATTCTCGCTAGCGTTGCGGGTCGCGCCGGCCTCTCCGCGGCGAGCATCCTGCCAGCGGCGCTTTCCGTGCCGCAGCGTCGATTCCGGCGCATCCCGCTCGTCGTAACCAGTGCACGGCTCGAAGAGCGAGCCTGAAAGGGGAGAGGCACGATGGCCGAGTACCTGATCCTGATCTACGAGGACGAGAAGGCCTGGGCGAACGCGGACCAGGCAGCGTCCGACGCGGTGCTCGAGGGACACAACGCCTTCGGCGCAAAGCACGCCGCTTCACTGAAGGGCGGCAATGCGCTCTGGGCCAGCGACACCGCAACGTCCATTCGCCAGGGAACCGTCACCGACGGTCCGTTCGCCGAGACGAAGGAGGGCCTCGGCGGCTATTACCTCATCGAGGCGGCGAACCTGGACGAAGCGATCGAGATCGCCAAGGACGTGCCGGCACCGTTCGGCGGCGTCGAGGTCCGGCCGATCCGGGTCTTCGACTGAACATGCCTGATGTCGCGGCCGCGGTCGCGGAGGCGCACCGTCGCGAGTGGGGCTTCGTCCTCGCTGCGACGGTGCGCGTCACCCGCGACATCGACCTGGCTGAAGAATGCGTCCAAGACGCGTACGCGCGGGCCCTCTCGACGTGGGACTCACGGGGCGTGCCTGCCAACCCCGGTGCCTGGCTCACCACTGTCGCGCGGCGACGTGCCCTCGACTTGCTGCGCCGGGACGCCTCGCTGCGAGCACGGCTGCCGCTGCTTCTCGACGAGGCCGACCCGGTTCCGCAGCCGGAAATCCCAGATGACCGGCTGCGGCTGATCTTCACGTGCTGCCACCCGGCCTTGGCGCAACCCGCGCAGGTGGCCCTGACGCTGCGGCTACTCTGCGGGCTCACCACGGCAGAGGTGGCACACGCGTTTCTCGTCAGCGAACCCACCATGGCGGCCCGTATCACCCGCGCCAAGAAGAAGATCGCGGCGGCGCGCATTCCGTACGAGGTGCCGCCGGCGGCAGCGTTGCCGG
>JBPYES010000122.1:0-20268 GCA_051984825.1 Jatrophihabitantaceae bacterium | reverse complement strand
CGAAGGTGTTGCTCTCCTCGACGGTGATGACGCCTTCCTTGCCGACCTTGTCCATCGCCTCGGCGATGATCTCACCGACGGTGGTGTCGGCGGCCGAGATCGACGCGGTCGCGGCGATCTGCTCCTTCGTCTCGACGTCCTTGGCCTGGTTGCCCAGCACCGCAGAGACGGCCTCCACTGCGCTTTCAATGCCGCGCTTGAGCGCCATCGGGTTCGCGCCGGCGGCAACGTTGCGCAGGCCCTCCTTGACCAGAGCCTGGGCCAGCACCGTCGCGGTCGTGGTGCCGTCACCGGCGACGTCGTCGGTCTTCTTTGCTACTTCCTTGACCAGCTCAGCGCCGATCTTCTCGTACGGGTCCTCGAGTTCGATCTCCTTGGCGATGCTCACGCCGTCGTTGGTGATCGTGGGGGCGCCCCACTTCTTCTCCAGCACGACGTTGCGGCCCTTGGGCCCGAGCGTCACCTTCACGGCATCGGCGAGGGTGTTCATGCCGCGCTCGAGGCCGCGCCGGGCGTCCTCATCAAACGCGATCAACTTTGCCATGCGGTGTCGTCCTTACCTAGGTTGACGGACTTTGGCTGTTCTTTGCAGAACGGGTGCGTTCCGGCGCGACGCCCGCGACGGACGGCGGCTTCCCGCCTCATCGGGCCGGCTGCACTGGCACTCAGGCTAGCCGAGTGCCAACTCGGTTTTAGCACTCGGGTGCGGTGAGTGCAAGAAGGGACACTGGCTCTGTGGGCTCCGCGGGCTGGGTGCTACACGTCGATCTGGACCAGTTCCAGGCCGCCGTGGAACGGCTGCGGCGCCCGGAGCTGTCCGGGCGCGCGGTGATCGTCGGCGGGAACGGTGACCCGACCGAGGCCCGCAAGGTGGTTACCTGCGCGTCCTACGAGGCGCGGACGTTCGGCGTTCACGCAGGGATGCCATTGCGGGCGGCCTTTCGCCGGTGCCCCGACGCGGCGTTCCTGCCGCTGGACGTGGCCGCGTACGAGGCGGCATCGGCGCGGGTGATGGCGACGCTGCGCGGCTTTCCGGTCGAAGTCGAAGTGTGGGGTTGGGACGAGGCGTTGCTCGGCGGCACGGGGACGCACGACCCTGAGGCGCTGGCCCGCGACGTGCAGATCGCGGTTGCCGAGTCGTGCGCCTTGTCCTGCTCGATCGGGATCGGCGACACGAAGCTGCGCGCCAAGCTGGCGACCGGATTCGCGAAGCCCGCCGGCATCGCCCGGCTGGATCGGCACAACTGGATGCCGGTCATGGCGGGCCGGCGCACCGACGCGCTGTGGGGTATCGGCAAGCGCACCGCCGTGAAGCTGGCCGCACACGGGATCGGCACGGTTGGAGAGCTCGCCGCTGCGGATCCGGCGATACTGGCCGAGTGGTTCGGGCCGACGATCGGTCCGTGGCTGCGGCAGCTGGCGCTCGGCGGCGGCGCGGGCGCAGTGCGTAGCGAGCCACGGGTGGCCCGTTCCCGTAGTCACGTGATCACGTTCCCCCGCGACCTGACCGACCGCACCGAGATGGCGCTGCGGCTGGAGGAGATGGCACGCGGCCTCACCGCCGAGGTGGTTGCCGACGGCCGGACGGTGCGTCGCGTCGCCACCACGGTGCGCACCGCGACCTTCTACACCCGCTCGCGTATCACCACGCTCCCGACGCCGACGCAGGATGCCGACGCAATCGCGCGCGCCGCAGTGGGCCTGCTGGACCGCTTCGAGCTCGACCGGCCGGTACGGCTTCTCGGCGTGCGCGTGGAGTTTACGGTTGGTCCGTGACGGCCGGCCTGGAGTATTTGCGCACCGCCTACGGCGAACTGCTCGCATGCACGGACGCCCTCGACGAGGAGGCAGCGTGGCGGCCGACCGGTTGTGCCGGCTGGACGGCGCGTGACCTCGTCTTCCACCTGCTCACTGACGCGCAACGGGCGCTGGTCGCGCTGGGCACGCCGGCTGATGGAGCGGCCGATGTCGACGCGGTGAGCTACTGGCGGGCCTGGCAGCCCGGAACAGCCGGCGCCCAGGCCGGCCGACGATCGATTCGGATTATGTCCAGCGTCTGGACGAGTACGAGCGCGCTCACCGCCCTGTACGGCGAGACCGCCCGGGCGGTTCTGGTACAGGCGGCCCGGGCGGACGCCGCCGCGCTGATCGCGACGCAGGGTCACGTGCTGACCGTCGACGACCTGCTTGCGACGCTGGCCGTCGAGGCCGCGGTCCACCATCTTGACCTGGTGGCGTTCGAGGACGGCCTCGGGCCTGGTGCGCAGAGCTTGGCGCTGATCCGCGAGACCCTGGACGGTTTGCTGGGACGTCCCGCGCCCACCGACTGGGACGACGCGCGCTATGCCCTGATCGGCACCGGCCGGGAGCCGCTGACTGACGCCGAACGGGCCGCATTGGGCTCCGACGCGGCGAAGTTACCGCTGTTCGGCTAGGGGCGCGTCCCTGCAGGATTCACCCGGCGGGTGAACGGGGCGAGCGGACGCACCGCGACGGGCGATGCGAGCAGGTCGGCTAGTTCGAGCTGAAGCGCACGGAAGAAGTCGTGCTGGAAGTGGTCGCGCACGGCCCCGGCGTCGGTGAACTCCTCCCACACCCAGACCAGGTCGTCGTCGTTCGGGTCGGCGGCTGCCGCGAACAGCGTCGTGCCCGGCTCGCCGTCGAGGGTGTTGACGTAGTTGGCCAGAACGCGCAGCAACTCGTCGCGCTTGCCTTCCTGGGCCGTCAACTGAAGTAGCGCACCGAACTCACTCATACCGGAACCAACGCGCGGCGGCGCGTCACGGATTCCCAAGTCGGGCGGCCAGCATGTCCCGGGCGACCCGGCCCTGCGCGTCCTGGAATGCACGCAGTGTCGGCAGCCCGGGCGGGGGTGGCCGTTGCGCACGGGTGGTGAACATCCCGGCGACCGCGGCAAGCAGCGAATCCGCGGCCCGCCGACCGCCCGCCGCGGCGGCGGGATGCCGGGCGAGCAGCCAATCCAAATCAGGACCGCCCTGCATCCGCACGCTCGGCGCAAAGCCCACCACGTCCAGCAGCGGAGCGCCGCGGGCACCCCAAGGCCAGTCGACGAACATCACCTCGCCGTCGGGGCGGATGAGCATGTTGTCGGCACGCAGGTCCAGGTGCAGCAGGGTGTCGCCCGCGGCCGCCTGCCGCCACTCGCCTTCCAGGGCGATCAGCTCGGCAAGATTGGTACGCGTCCACTCGTCGAGCGTGTCGGGGTCGACCGTCGACCAAGAGGCGAACTCCGCCGCAGTCTCGGCGTCATCGACGACGCGCGAGCAGTCCGGTACCGGGCAAGGCGTCAACGCCTCGTGCAGGCGCACCAGCGATGCCATGACATGCTCGAGTTCCTCTGTGCGCCACGGCATCGCCGGATGGCGTCCTTCGACGTCCTCGTAGACGAGCGCCACCCAGCCGGCATCGTCGTAGACGCCGAGCAGGCGCGGCACCGGCACGCCGGCCGGGAACGCCCCGGTCAGCCGCGCCTCGGTGCGGTGCATCGCCGGGGATTCCGGATTGGTGGCCGTGCTGACCGCCTTGACGAAGACGCGGCGTCCGTCGGCGAGCCGCAACCGTGCGGCAACGCCCGGCGAGAAGCCGTGCGATTGGGTTTCTGCGTCCGCGATCGCCCCACCGGCGAGTGCGGCGACGGAGGCGCGTACATCGGCCGGCAGTTCCGGCCAGTGCAGTCGCTTGCCCTGTGCGGCGGGAGCAGTCATGACCCGATCGTCTGTCGTGGAGCAAATGCAAATCGGCCCGGTCCGCAGTGGCGGACCGGACCGACTTCGTGCTTCAAGTAGTTCAGCTGACGATGCGCACACCGTCCGCCTGCGGCCCCTTGGGGCCCTGGGCGACTTCGAACTCCACACGCTGGCCCTCGTCCAGCGAACGGTAGCCGTCAGCCTGGATGGCGGTGTAATGGACGAACACGTCCTGGCCGCCGTCTACCGCGATGAAGCCGTAGCCCTTCTCGTTGTTGAACCACTTGACAGTGCCCTGTGCCACGTGCACTCCTTGCTAGGGGCGTCTGGCGCAACCCGTCGTAGCGCCAGGGTCTTCGCTCCTCGGTCCCGCTGTCACTGCAGTGCACGTGCGCTGCGCTGCCCACGTGGTACTCCAATGGCCGAAACACTCGTAACTACGACCAGGGCCGGACGGTACACGGCGCGCCGCAAAAGGGCTAGATATTCGAGCGCTCAATCTAGCCGCTTTGCCATGTTCTGCGAGGTGATCTCGTAGCCGAGCGACTCGTACAGCCGCCGCGCCACAATATTTGGGCCGAATACGTTCAGCCGCAGCGACGTCAGCCCGCGGCGCCGGCACTCCTGCTCGGCGAGCAGCATGATCGCGCGGCCGTATCCCTTGCCGCGGTGGGCTTCGTCGACTTCGACGTCGTAGATCCATCCGGACTCCGCGCCGTTTGGGGCGTGCGTAGCGAGCCAGAGCAGCCCTACCGATCGCTCACCCTCGTCTATCGCGATAAACAGCAAGTGCCCCTCGGTCCGGATACCGTTGGGGAGCAGTTCATCCGTCTGCTGCGTGGCCTGCCGGAGGGCTTCACCAGCCGGCAACCCACGTGCCTTGGCAATGTCCGCCGAGTAGTGCTCGAGCAGGCGATCCCGGTACGCGGGGTACTCGGCCTCGGTCATGGGCCGGAGGGTGATTGTCATCTCTCGCTGTCCAGCGATGCCATGCCTGCGGCGTTGTACCGCTCGCCGGCGGCGGCTCCCGACGGGACGGCCCGCTCGATGATGTCGAGCTCGTCCTCGCTCAGCACGACGTCAAGGGAACCCAGCGAGTCGGCGAGCCGATCACGGCGCCGGGTGCCGATGAGCGGCACGATGTCGTCACCACGGGTGAGCACCCAGGCGATGGCGAGCTGCGCGACGCTTATGCCTTTGGCGCCCGCGATCTCTGCGAGGGCGCCGACGAGATGGCGGTTGTGCGCAAGGTTGTCGCCCTGGAAGCGAGGGCTGTGCGCACGGAAGTCGGTCGGCGCGAACGTCTCCGGTGCTACCTCGCTGATGAGCCCGCGGGAAAGCACGCCGTAGGCGGTGATACCGATGCCAAGCTCGCGGCAGGTCGGCAAGATCTCGTCCTCAATGCCACGCGAGAGCAAGGAGTACTCGATCTGCAAGTCGGCTATCGGGTGGACCGCATGCGCCCGGCGTATCGTCTCGGCGCCCACCTCGGACAACCCGATGTAGCGCACATGGCCCTTCTCGACCTGCTCGGCGATCGCGCCGATCGTCTCCTCGATCGGGACGTTCGGGTCGAGGCGTGCCGGGCGGTAGATGTCGATGTGATCGGTACCCAGGCGGCGCAGCGAGTAGGCGAGGAAGTTGCGCATGGCCACGGGGCGGCCGTCGAACCCGCCGTACTCACCGTCCGGTCCGCGCAGGCCGCCGAACTTGACGCTGAGCAGAAAGCTCTCCCGGTCGCGTTCCGCCACGGCGCGCCCGATCAGCATCTCGTTGTGGCCGGAGCCGTAGAAATCCCCGGTGTCGAGCAGGGTGATGCCGGCGTCGAGCGCGGCATGGATCGTCGCAGTGCTCTCGGTGTCGTCGGCTGTGCCATAGGAACCCGACATGCCCATGCAGCCGAGACCCACCCGGCTGACGGTCGGGCCGCTCTTGCCTAGTTGTGTCATGGCTCCAGCTTGCCCGGTTGATGATCAAGCCAGCAGACCGGCCTGGCGCATGCCGGAAAGCGTCGGCGGGATGACCGCGGTCGGCGCGACGCGGCTGGCTACCGCATCGAGGGTCTTCAGGCCGTCACCGGTGTTGTAGACCACCGTCTCGGCGGACGTGTCGAGCTGCCCAGACTCGGCGAGCTTGCGCAGTACCGCGACGGTCACGCCGCCGGCCGTCTCCGCGAACACGCCCGTCGTCCGGGCGAGCAGCCGGATGCCGTCGCGGATCTCGTCGTCGCCGACATACGCCATCGCACCGCCTGTCGAACGCACCGCGTCCAGCGCGTACGGCCCGTCGGCCGGGTTGCCGATGTTGAGTGACTTGGCAATGCCCGTGGGCCGCACCGGCTGCACGACGTCCCATCCGTTCTCGAAAGCAGTCGCAATCGGGGAACATCCAGCGGACTGCGCCCCGAACACCCGCCACGAGGATTTGGGCACGAGGCCGGCAGTGACCAGCTCGCCGAACGCTTTGTTGATCTTGGTGAGCATCGCCCCGGATGCCATCGGGGCCACGTACTGCGCAGGCAGCCGCCAGCCGAGCTGCTCGGCAACCTCGAAGCCGAGCGTCTTGGATCCCTCGGCGTAGTAAGGGCGAACGTTCACGTTCACGAAGGCCGTGCTCTCGAACTCGTCCGTCTCCGACAGCTCGCTACACAGTCGGTTGACGTCGTCGTACGATCCGTCGACCGCGACCAGGGTCTGCCCGTACACCGCGGTCTGGACGACCTTCGCAGCCTCAAGGTCGGACGGGACGAACACGATCGACGGCATCCCGATGCGTGCCGCGTGACCGGCCACCGAGTTGGCGAGGTTACCCGTCGACGCGCAGGCGATGCGCTCGAATCCGAGCTCACGGGCGCCCGTGATCGCAAGCGAGACGACGCGATCCTTGAACGAATGCGTCGGGTTGGCCGAATCGTCCTTGACCCACAGCGGTGCTGTAAAGCCGAGTTCGTCGGCCAGCCGATCGGCGCGGATGAGCGGGGTCATGCCGGTGCGGGAGTCGACGCGGGTTTCCGGATTCTGGCCGACCGGCAGCAGTCCTGCATAGCGCCAGATCGTGTGCGGTCCGGCGGCGATCTCGTCGTGCGTGACGCGAGCGAGGGCGTCCTGGTCGTAGCCGATCTCGAGTGGGCCGAAACACTCGAAGCAGACGTGCTGCGGTCCGAGCGGGTACTCGGCGCCACAGTTGCGGCACACAAGCGTGGAGGCGGGGGATTCCAGTACAGCCGTCATGGCAGCGCGAGGCCTTTCTCCTCATCTTTCCCAGACGCGGTCGCGCCGGGACGGAATTGGCACCTGCTGCGGCGGCCTTGCACGTTCAGCAGCGAGTCATCGCAGTGGTTGCCGGGGCTTCATCGGGCCGTTCCCTCTGCCCCTCTAGATGAGACTGTCTTCAGTTGTGGTGGTCATTCTTCCATACCGGCCCACTTGAGTCGCAAGCCAGGATCGCGCTGCAGGGCGTTCGGGTCGTCGTCGCTCGCGCGGCTGCGGTGGCGCTCCGCTCACCAGCGCCGGGCTGTATGCCGCCCGGGGTACCTGCCTCTGCCCGGGTGCCGTCGCCCGTCAACTGTAATCATTGGTGAGCACTACGACGACGGGGCCGGACGGCAGTTCCGGGAACTTCTCCTTCACCCGCTTGATGGCGGGGAACTCCCGCTGCAACTCCAGTGCTGCCTGCTCGTTCTCCGGATCGCTCGGATCGTAGTAGGCGCATGTGGACAGGATGTCGTTGACGATGTTGCCGACGTAGGTGACCGTCCAGCCAGCGCCTTGGAATCGCTGCTGGGCCGTCCCCGCGAGATCCGCAGTGGACGTGTTGTTCAGCACGATGAGTGGGACGGCATGCGCCGCGGCCGACGCCGAGGGATCAAGTGTCGAGGACTGCGCCGACGGTGTGGTGGATGACGAAGATGGCGTCCGCGTCGAGGTCGGCGTCGGTGTCCGAGTCGCGGTCGGCGTTGCCGTCACCGTTGCCGTCGCGGTGGTTCGCAGCGAGACCGGACGCGCCTGGTGTCCGTTCGGGTGACGGAGCGCTATCACGGCCACCACGGCGACCGCCACCCCCAGCACGGCGAGGATCGTTCCGCCGACGCGGTCATACCTCCGCCGAGGCGGCGGCGAGGGTACGCGGCTGGTCATGATTAGCGGCAGGATAACCTGCGCCGGTCGGTACCGGGTGGGGACACGGCCTGCGACTCGCGGCGTGCCGTCCGAGCGCGCCTAGACGTCGATGCCCAGGCGGCGTGCGGAGCGTTGCCGCTGCCGACTGGCGCGTAGCCGCCGCAGCCGCTTGACGAGCAGCGGATCGGCGGACAGGGCAGCCGGCGTATCGATCAGCGCGTTCAGCACCTGGTAGTAGCGAGTGGCCGACATGTCGAACAGCTCGCGGACCGCCTGCTCCTTGGCGCCCGCATACTTCCACCACTGCCGCTCGAACGTCAGAATCTCGCGATCGCGACGCGTGAGGCCTTCTGCCGCTGCCTGTTCGCCGGCCGGAGTCTCGGCGACGACCGCCGCGTCGTTGACGTCGGCTGAAGCGTGAGCGGACTCCATGCTGCGCGCTCCCCTTCGTGATCCGGGCCGTTGATCGGTGCTCACGGTAGCTGACAAAGCCGGGGCGTTTGGCGGAGCCAGTCAACCACGGCGTGTCGTGTCAATAGAGATTGGCACGCTGTGGACGGCGAATCCCGTTGTCCACAGATTGCCGGGATGGGTTTCTCCGCGCTGCCGCGCACGGCACCGTGTGCCGCATGGCAGTGTTCCCTGACGCGGCGGCTCTGGAGGCCGTGGCTCGGCGCATCGGCGGCCATGCCGATGACCTGCGCGGCCGCGCCTCGCGTTTGGTGGCCGCTGCCGAAGGTGTGCGCTGGCATTCCACGGCGGCAGCGGCGTTCCGCAGCGAGGTGCGCGAGCTGGCGTGCCGGTTTCGCCGCGCCGCGGGTGAGGTCGACGACGCCGCGCATGCGTTGCAGCGACACGCTGCGGCGGTCCGTCGCGCCGAGGCGGTCATGCGGGCAGCTGAGCGCACTGCGGTGGCGGCGATCCATGGCGTCGCGCATGTCTTGGGACTGTGACATGTGCGCGCGCCGGACGGGGTCGTGATGGGTGGGCCTGTGTCGGTGCGTGGCGGCGCGAACGGCGTCGAGGCGCACTACGACGACATGACGGCCGCCGCACGGCTCTTCGGGCGCGCCGCCGACATCACGGGCGAGGCTGCCCTCGCCATGCACGGCTACCTCGTGCACCCGGCGGTCGTGGCGTCCACACTGCTCGACCCGGGCGGCGCCGCGGAGTTCGAGGCTCGGCTGCTCGCCGCGCTCGACGGCCCGAACGGCGTCACCTGGCTGGCGGCCCGATGTGCCGGGGTCGACGTGGGTCTGCGTGCCGCGGCCGCTGCGTATATCGCCGCGGACCGGCTCGACGAACGCATCGAGCCGGATATCGATGCGCTGGCGCAAGCGCCAGCAGCGATTGCCGGCAGCGCCGCAGCCTTGGCACGGGGTGACCCGGGCGCAGCACTGCAGCGGCTGCTCACCGACGACCCGGAACTGGCTGACCTGGCCATTGGCACCACGGCCGCCGTCTTCGGCAAGGTCGCGCTGTCCGAGGGCAGGCGGCTGCTGTCGCGGGCGTTCGCCGACGGCTCGCCGCAGGTGACCTCGCTCGGCGACGACGCCGTAGCGGACGCGGCCGGGCCGCCACGCAGTCTCCGCGACGTGTTGGCAGCGCTCGGCCACCGTGATCTCGGCCGTCCCGGCGAGATCGACGTGCGGCTGCTCGATGGCGCGGACGGCCGCCGCCGCGTCATCGTCGACGTGCCCGGTACTAAGGACTGGTCACTCGCAGTGCACAACCGTGACGTCACGAGTCTCGTCACGAACCTGCACGCGATCGCCGGCGAGGTCACCACATACGAGCAGGGCATTCTCGAGGCGCTGCACCGCGCCGGCGTGCAGCCCCGCGACGACGTGCTGCTCGTCGGGCACAGCGAGGGCGGCATGGTGGCGGTTGACGCCGCCCGGCATCTGGCCGCGACCGGCGAGTTCCACGTGTCGCACGTCGTGACGGCGGGCGCACCGATCGGGTTGGTCGCCGGTGGCGTCCCGAGCGACATCGACGTACTGGCGATCGAGAACGACTGCGACGTCGTGCCGCATCTCGACGACGCGCCCAATCCCGACCGGGTCAACGTCACCACAGCCACCGTCCATCACGACCACGGCGCCATCCTCGCCAACCATGACGTCAACGCCAGCTATGTCCCGGGCGCGGCGGACATCGACGCGAGCCACGACCCGTCGCTGCGCGCGTACCGCGCGGGGCTCAGCGGCTTCCTCACGGCCACGACAGTGCGCACCCGCACGTACCTGATCAGCCGGAGCTACCCGTGACACCCGTTGCTGCCAGCCCCGTTCGCGGGCACGATTCCCGCCATGTACGGGTTGATGCAAGACCTGCCACTGACCATCAACTGGCTGCTCGCCCGCTGCGAGCAGTATTTCGGCGCGAAGACCGTTACGACGCGCACCGCGACGGGCCTCGAGCGCATGACCTACGCCGAGCTGGCTGCCGGGGCCCGCCGGCTGGCGGCGGCCCTCGACTCGCTCGGCCTCAGCCCTGACGCCCGGGTGGGCACGTTCGCGTGGAACACCGCGCGGCATACGCAGCTGTATTTCGCGGTGCCGGGCAGCGGCCGGATCCTGCACACCGGCAATCTGCGCTACGCCCCCGAACAGTTCGTCTACACGGCCAATCACGCTGAGGACGAGGCGTTCTTCGTCGATCGGTCGTTGCTGCCCCTGTTCTGCGGCTACCTGCCGAGGCTGGACACCGTAAAGCACGTGATCGTCATGGACGACGGCGCGCAGGCCGAGATCCCTGATGACCCGCGCATCCTGCACTGGTCGGAGCTCGTCGACGAGGCGAACGAGCTCGACTTCGGCGATCGGGTCACGGACGAGAACCAGGCCGCCGCCATGTGCTACACGACGGGCACCACCGGACATCCCAAAGGCGTCCTCTACAGCCACCGCTCGACATGGCTGCACTCGCTGGCGTCGATGAGTGCGGGAGTCTTCACCATCAGTGAACGGGACACGATCCTGCCCGTCGTGCCGATGTTCCACGCCAACGCGTGGGGCCTGCCGTACACGGCCGCCATGGCCGGCGCGTCGCTGGTGATGCCAGGCGCGGATCTGTCCCCGCCGGCGATCGTGGAACTGCTCGAGTCGGAACAGGTCACCGTCGCCGCCGGAGTGCCGACGATCTGGATGGCTCTGGTGCCCTACCTCGATGGGCGCGACCTCTCACACCTGCGCACGATCATCTGCGGCGGGTCGGCGGTGCCGAAGGCGCTCTCCGAGGCGTGGCGCGCCAAGATCGGCCTGCCGATCACCCAGGCGTGGGGCATGACCGAGCTTTCGCCGCTGGGCAGCGTCGCCTACATGCGCAGCGAGTTGGATGCGCGTTCCGAGGAGGAGAAGGCAGACGTCCGGGCGACGGCGGGCATCGCTGCACCTGGCGTGGAAATGCGCATAGTCGATCCGGGCACGCGCGAGGTGTTGCCCTGGGACAACACGGCGGTCGGCGAGCTGGAATGCCGCGGTCCGTGGATCGCCAGGCAGTACTTCCGCACCAACGAGCCGGGAGAGCAGTTCGCGCCGGACGGCTGGCTGCGCACCGGCGACGTCGGGGCGATCTCGCCACTGGGATATCTGCGCCTTGTCGACCGGACCAAGGATCTCGTCAAGTCGGGGGGTGAGTGGATCAGCACTGTCGAGCTCGAGAACGAGATCATGGCACACCCGAAGGTGGCCGAGGCCGCCGTGATCGCGGTGCCGCATTCGAAGTGGATGGAGCGCCCGCTCGCCTGCGTGGTCGTCAAGCCCGGCGAAGCGCTGACCAAGGAGGAGGTGCTCGACTTCCTGCGGCCGAAGTTCACCAGCTGGCAGATTCCCGACGACGTGGCGTTCATCGAGGAGGTGCCGAAGACCAGCGTCGGCAAGTTCTCGAAGCGCACCCTGCGGGACCGCTTCGCCGACTACCAACTGCCCACTGCATAGGGAGCTGCCCGGCCGCGTCGGTGGGTGAGTGCGGTCCTCGTAGGCTGACGGACGTGACCTACCTTGCCGCGCAGAACCGCTACGACGAGATGACCTACCGGCGCTGCGGGCGCAGCGGTGTCAAGTTGCCGCTGATCTCGCTCGGCCTGTGGCACAACTTCGGCGACGACCGGCCGCTCGACACGCAGCGGGCGATCCTGCGCGCGGCGTTCGATCGAGGCATCACGCACTTCGACCTGGCCAACAACTACGGCCCGCCTTACGGCAGCGCGGAGAGCAACTTCGGTCATGCCCTGCGCCAGGACCTCAGGCCTTATCGCGACGAGCTGTTCATCTCGACCAAGGCCGGCTGGGACATGTGGCCCGGCCCGTACGGCGAGTTCGGGTCGCGAAAGTACCTGCTCGCAAGCCTGGACCAGTCACTTGCCCGACTCGGCCTCGACTACGTCGACGTCTTCTACTCGCACCGCTTCGACCCGGACACCCCGCTCGAGGAGACGATGGCCGCGCTGGACGCCGCGGTGCGCCAGGGCAAAGCGCTGTACGCCGGCATCTCGTCGTACTCGGCGGATCGCACCGCCGAGGCTTCCCGGATCCTCGGCGAGCTGGGCACCCCGCTGTTGATCCATCAGCCGTCCTACTCGATGCTCAACCGCTGGGTCGAGGGAGGACTGCTCGAGGCGCTCGAGGAGGAGGGCGTCGGCTGCATCGCGTTCTCGCCGCTGGCCCAGGGCATGCTCACCGGCAAGTACCTCGACGGCGTGCCGGCTGATTCTCGAATGGCCGAGAACTCGTCGCTGTCCCGTGAGTGGCTCACCGAGCAGAACGTCACGCACATCCGGGCGCTGAACGACATCGCAAAACGCCGCGGCCAGTCCCTCGCCCAGATGGCGCTTGCCTGGTGCCTCCGCGACCCGCGCGTGACGTCGGTGCTGATCGGCGCAAGCAGCATCGCGCAGCTCGACGAGAACCTCGGTGCGCTGCGCACGCTGGGCTTCGACGAGGACGAGTTGGCCGAGATCGACAAGCACGCGGTCGACGGCGGCATCGACCTGTGGCGGGGCAGCGCAACTGCTTAATCGCCGGTGCGTGTCGCTCCGGCACCGCCCTGGAGGGGCGCGCGCCTCGCGCCACACCGACCTAATCCGCCGGGGGTGTCGCTCCGGCGGCGCCCCCAAGGGGCGCGCGCCTCGCGCCACACCGACCTAATCCGCCGGGGCGTGTCGCTCCGGCACCGCCCCCAAGGGGCGGATGCCTCGCGCCACTCCGCGCCTTTCGGCGCGGGCCGCGTCGCGGCGGCGGGCTGACCTAATCCGCCGGTGCGTGTCGCTCCGGCGGCGCCCCCAAGGGGCGCGCGCCTCGCGCCACACCGCGCCCTTCGGCGCGGGCCGCGTCGCGGCCGGCGGCTCTTCGCGCGAGCGCTCATCGCCTCCCGGTTGTGTTCCCGATAGTCGGCTTCCGCTGTTCGGGGCGAGCGCTTATCGTCCGCCTTTATATGTGCGGGCGTAGCAGGCTTAGGTCGGCTTCGCTTAGGCGGTCTGATGCCGTGTTCGCCTGGTGCCAGTAGGGGTAGAGCAGCGGCATGGCGCTGACCTCGTCGAGCCTGGCCCGCTCGTCGTCGGCGAGCCGCAGCGAAGCGGCTGCCAGGTTGTCGGCGAGCTGCTCGTCCGTGCGCGCCCCGATTACCACCGATGTGATGCCCGGCCGGCCGAGCGTCCACGCGAGCGCGACCTGCGCAGCGGAGACGCCATGCCCGCCGGCGATCTCGACCAGCACGTCGATCGTGTCGTAGAGCTTGTCCTCGTCGTAGACGGGCGGCTCGTCCCAGCCGGCGAAGCGGCGGGTGCCCTCCGGGTTCGGGTCGGAACGTCGGTACTTGCCGGACAGCAAGCCGCCGGCAAGCGGGCTCCACACGAGGATGCCCAGCCCTTGGTCGATGGAGAGCGGCACCAGCTCGTACTCGGCGTCGCGGGCCTGCAGCGAGTAATAGATCTGCTGGCTGACGAACCGGGGCAAATTAGTCCGCTCAGCGACGCCGAGCGCCTTCATCAATTGCCAGCCCGCGTAATTGGACGCGCCCACATAGCGCACTTTGCCCGACTGCACGAGGGAATCTAGCGCGCTGAGCGTTTCATCCAGCGGTGTCTGCCCGTCCCACTCGTGTACCTGGTACAGGTCAACGTAGTCGGTGCCCAGTCGCCGAAGTGACGCTTCGCAACCGCGAATCACGTGATGCCGCGACAGGCCCGCGTCGTTCGGCCCGTCGGCCATCGGCATACGCACCTTCGTTGCGAGCAACACGTCGTCGCGCTTGCCGCCGAGGGCCTGCCCGAGGATCTCTTCCGAAGCGCCGGCCGAGTAGACGTCTGCGGTGTCGAAGAGGTTGACCCCCGCGTCGATGCACATGCCGATCTGCCGTTTCGCACCGTCGACATCGGTGGTGCCGACAGCGCTCGCCCAGCCGACGCCGCCGAACGTCATCGTGCCGAGCGTGAGCGCCGATACGCGCAAACCTGATTTGCCAAGCTGTCGATATTCCACGAGGCGAGCCTATTCAGCCGGGTAACCCGGCGCGCTATGCGGCCCGGTGCGACTTCTTCGAGGTCCGACGCGCGGCGCCGAGGTCCGCGAGATCGAGGCCGAGCATCTCGGCGAGCATGCGGAACTCGTCCACGTCGGATGCGCACGCCGCCACGACCCGGGCTGCCCGCCAGCGACTCTCGGCGTACTGTGCGGCCTCGGCCTCGGCGCGCGCCGCCTCGGAGTCGGACATGTGCTGGCCTGCCCAGGCCTCGATTCGGCTCGTCATGACTCCATCCTCCCCCGGGTACCGACATCATTAACCGTCCGCTTTGGGCGAACGTCAGGCACGAAGCTGCAGGGCAGGAGGTTGACCCAGCAAGTGGGCGCTCGCGGCAGCGAACGACACAGCCGGAGGTCAGCGCCCACGCGACGAGGAACGAGACGGCATGAGCGACGAATTGGACGCCTACTCCGCGACCGTGGTGCGCGTCGCAGAGACGGTGCTGCCGAGCGTCGCGAGCCTGCGAGTGCGAACTCGGCGCGGGCAGGGTGCCGGAAGTGCGAGTGTGATCACCAACGACGGCTTCCTGTTGACCAGTGCGCACGTCGTTGAGGGCGCCGAGGGCGCGGAAGCGGAGTTCTCGGACGGCACCGAGGTCCGCACTGACGTGATCGGCCGAGACGCACTTTCGGATCTCGCCGTGCTGCGCGCCCGCGGCGCCGTACCGCCGGCCCTCACTCTCGGAGACGCCGCCCAGCTGCGGGTGGGCCAGCTCGTCGTAGCCCTCGGGAACCCACTGGGGCTCGCCGGCAGCGTCACGGCGGGGATCGTGTCCGCGCTTGGCCGCTCGCTGCCCACCCGCGCCGGTCGCGTCGTCGACGAGGTGATCCAGACCGATGCGGCGCTCAATCCAGGCAACAGCGGAGGCGCACTGGCCGACAGCACCAGCCGGGTCGTCGGCGTCAACACGGCAGTAGCCGGCGTCGGCGTGGGGCTGGCCGTGCCGATCAACGACACCACTCGGCAGATCATCACGACGTTGATGCGGAATGGGCGGGTGCGCCGGGCCTGGCTGGGCGTGGCCGGCGCCCAAGCTCCCCTGCCTCCCCCGCTCGTCGAGCGCCTGGGACGGCGCGCCGGTATGCGGGTCGCCCAGGTCATCGAGGGCAGTCCCGCCGCCCGGGCAGGGCTGCGGGTAGGCGACGTCCTCGTCGCGGTCGACGGGGACCCGGTCGTCACCACCACGGCTCTGCAAAAGCGCATGGTCGAGGACGCGATCGGCCGGCGCGTCGAGATCACGGTCTGGCGCAACGGCGCCCTCGTCGACGTGGTCGCCGTGCCGCGAGAACTCGCGGACGCTTGACGTTGCTGGCTATGTCTAGATAGACATAGCAGTGCCTCAGTAGGCTCGGCCCAGCTACGAGGGAGGGCCGTGCACGCAGACCGACGATGGACCGTTCCAGTGCTGCTCGCTGCCGTCGCACTGGCCGCCGTTGTCGCCGCTGTAGGGCTCGCGTCCCGGCCGTCGCTGTCCGTCGCGCGCCCGCACGGTGCCGACCCGCATGCCGCCCGGGACGTCACGCTGTTTGTCATATGCCTGCTGATCGGCGTGGTGCTGCTCGCAAGCGCCCGCGGCCGGCCCGGCTATCAGGCGACGACCTACCGGCTTGTCGGCGCCTGCTTGCTCATCGCACCGTTGCTGCTGGTCAACGTCGTCCGGTCGATCCAGGTGCCACGCCCGCCCAATCCCGGTGGCGGCGCGACGCGTTCGGCTACCACCGGCGCGACGGCTTCGGCGACGGGCGCAACAAACAGCGCGTCGCGGGTCCCTGTCGGACGAGACCTCCAGTTCGGATCCGCCGCGTCGATCATTTCTCTGGTGTTGACCGTGGCGGCATTGGCGCTGCTCGCAGTCGTCGCGTACCGCCTGACGCGCCGGCCTGGCCGGCATGTCGCCCCGCACATCCTGGAGCCGCCGCCGCGCGACCCTGACGAGGTGCTCGCCTCCGCGACCGCCGCGATCGCGCTGCGGGGCGACCCGCGGGGGCGGGTGATCGCCGCGTACGAGGCGATGGAAGCTGCGCTCCGTGGCAAGGGTGCCGCGCGCGATGCACCGCAAGCGCCGCTGGAGTGGATCGCCGGGTTCGCCGAATCCCACCCCGCGGCGGTCTCGCCCGCGCGGGATCTTGCGGAGATCTTCGAGCGCGCCCGCTTCCGCAGCGCTCCGGTCACCGACGCGGATGCAGCGCGTGCGCATGCAGCGCTTGACCGGCTGCGTGCCACGCTGGCGGTACGACAACCATGATCGACGCTCGTGGAGGGTTTGCAGGTTGAGGTGGCTCGTCCTGCCGGTGCTCGCCGGCGCGTTCGGCGTCATCGCCGCAAGCGTGCTGGCCGGGCGGTCCGGGCTGCTGATCTCGCTGAGCATGGTCGCCGCCGTACCGCTGCTCGTGGTGTTCACCGAGCTCTTCCGTGCGCCGCAGCCGGCAATCCAGTCGAGGCGCCGGCCCGCCGACGACGGTTGGCAGACGTTCAACGACATCGCCGTGCAGCTCGGCTGGGCAAAGGTGTCGCGCCGCCACTTCGATCGGACGCCGCGACGCATCTTGCAGCGCGTCGCAGCCGCGGCGCTCGACGACCGCGCCGGCCTCGACTTCTACTCGGCCCGCGACCGCGAGCAGGCGATTGCGCTGATCGGCCCGGAGCTGTGGCCGCTGCTCGATCCTGAGCGGCCACCGTCCACCGACTCGGAAGCGCCGGGCGTCGACCCGCGCACGATCGACCGCCTGCTAACCCGATTGGAGACCTTGTGAGTGAGCATCGCAGGGCCGAAGGCCCGAGGAGCGGAGCGAGCAATGCGATGAGCGCTTGCGCGAAGAGCCGAGCAAGGGTTGTGAGTGAGCATCGCAGGGCCGAAGGCCCGAGGAGCGGAGGACGGGCGTGAACCTGGAGGAGACGCGCGACGTCGTCATCCGCGCGATGGACGAACTCGAGCGGGTGATCGTGGGAAAGCGCGACGCCGTCGAGCTGGTACTCCTGACCGTGCTTGCCGGCGGGCACGCACTCATCGAGGACGTTCCGGGCACCGGTAAGACGCTGACGGCCCGCTCGATCGCCCGCGTGCTCGGCCTGGACTTCGCGCGCGTGCAGTTCACTCCGGACCTGCTGCCCAGCGACCTGACCGGCGCCGTGGTGCTCGACCCGGCAACCCGCGAGCTGGCATTTCGTCCTGGGCCGGTGTTCACGAACCTCCTGCTGGCCGACGAACTCAACCGCACCCCGCCGAAGACGCAGGCGGCGCTGCTCGAGGCGATGGGCGAATACCAGGTCTCCAGCGACGGCGTGACGCGGCGCCTGCCGGAACCGTTCGTCGTGCTGGCCACCGATAACCCGATCGAATACGAGGGGACGTTCCCGCTGCCTGAGGCGCAGCTCGACAGGTTTACAGCCAGGCTGCGCATCGGGTATCTCGCCGCGGCTGACGAGTCGGCGATGGTGCGCCGCAGCCTGGCGCACGCGACTGACCCTGCGACGCTGCGCCCACTCATTGACGCGTCCGGCGTCGTCGGCATGATCGCGTCGATGGACGGCGTCGAAGTGCACGACGACGTCACCGACTACGTCGTCGCCCTGGTCAACGCAACCCGCGCGCATCCGAGCGTCGACGTGGGCGCGAGCCCGCGCGGCAGCCTGGCCCTGACCCGGCTCGCGCGGGGCGCCGCACTCGTAGCGGGCCGCGACTTTGTCACCCCTGACGACGTCAAGCGAGTCGCGGTGGCGGCGCTCGGGCACCGCATCACGGTCAAGGCGGAGCTATGGGTGCGCAATATTACCGGCGATGCCGTCGTCGAGGACGTGCTGCGCACGGTTCCCACGCCCGCCACCCGCCCGACGGCGCGCCCTGCCGCCGCGCCTGTCCCGAGCACTCAATGGGCGCGATGAGCGCAGCCGCGGGTCAGCGATGAGGCTGGTGTGGCGGCTGTCCCCGGCGGCCCGGGGGGCGGCGGTGCTGGTGGCCATGACCGTGACCGCGGCGCTCATGACCGGGCGTGGCGAGCTCGTGGCGCTGGCCGTGCCCGGACTGCTCTGGCTCACCGCTTCGCTCCGGGCGAGCCGTCCGGCGAACACCGCAATCCAGGCGCACCTGGACCCGCCGCGTGCGGCGGAGGGTGGCGACGTCGCGCTCACGCTCAGCGTGCCGGACGACGGCCTGGCGTACCGGGGCGAGTTGCTGCGCGGCCGGTACGACATCCGGCACGTCGAGGCAACAGCTTGGCGGCTGCACCTGCCCGTTTGGGGACGGCATCCGGTTCGTGTGGCGGTGCACGTCTCGACGCCCGGCGGTGCCTGGCTGGCGGTGGTGCGTTTCTCCGTCACGGTCGAGGTGACGCCTCGCGGAGTGCCCGGCACCGCGGCGCTGCGGGGCACGGTGCGACGGCCGTCATATGGGGAGCGCGTGGCGCGGCTGCCCGGCGCCGGTACCGAGTTCCTGGATGTCGCGGAGTGGACCCCGGGCACGCCACTGCGCCGGTTGCACTGGGCAGCCACGCTGCGCACTGGGGAGTTGCATGTCGCGCGAATGGCCGCCGACCGGAACCAGGATGTGCTGCTGGTCGTCGACGCCCGGACCGAGGCCGGGCCGCTCGGGGCCAGCACAGTCGATCGCGCGGTGCGCGCCGCCGTAGCACTGGCCGAGGCACACTTGAGGGCCGGCGACCGGGTGGCGTTGGCGGTGGCGGGCCCGCGTCTTTCGTGGGTAGGTCCAGGCTCCGGAACCCGGCAACTGGTCCGGATGATCGACTGCCTGCTCGAGTATCGGACCGGCGACGCCGCCCGGCGGGCCGACATCGACCGCATTCCATCTCGGATCCTCGTGCCCGGCGCGCTCACCATCTGCCTTAGCGCCATGCTGAGTGAGGAGTCGTTGGGGCTGATCGCGGATGTGCGGCGCCGCGGGCACCCGACGGTGGTCATCGACGTCCTGGATCGCGAGCCGCCGGCGCGCCGGCGCGTGGGCGAGCAGCAGGCGCTGCGGACCTGGCGGCTGTCCCGGGTGGCTATCCGTCAGCACCTGTCCCGGCGCGGCATCGTCGCGGTGACCTGGCCGGCGGACGCGTCTTTGCCAGCGACTTTGCGGCCACTCGCCGTACGCCCGATCGGAGCGGGGCGGTGATCACTACCCTGCGGCGGCTGCGCCCTGCGCGTCGCGAAGCAAGGCATATGACGTCAATGCAATGGCTGACTATTGCGCTGGGCATGGCGGCCGCCGGGGTCGCCGGCGTTCAGTTGACGCCGGTCTCGGCGGTCGTCGCCGGCGTGGTCGGGACGGCCGCCGCATTCGTAGCGGTGATCTTCGCCAGCACGATCGCGATGTATGTCGTGCTGGGCGTCGTGGTCGTGGGCACGGCCATCCCCAGCGAGCGGCCGCCGGTATGGCAGCTCGTGACGCTCGCAGTGCTGGCCACTGGATTCCTGCTGGCGCCTGCGGGGCGCGCTGCGTGGCTCCCCGCCGCGGCGGGCGTGCCGCTGGCGGGCGTCGTCGCGCTGCTCGCACAGCACGTCTCGCACGGCGTCGGCGTGTATCTGATCGGGGTCGCGGCGCTGATCGCCGCGTTCCTGCTGGCGCTGCTGCCTGGCGTGCTGCGCCAGAATGAGCGCCATGACACTGCCCGGTAGCTTTCGCCCACCACTGGCCGGCATCGAGCCGATCGGCCCGGTTGACGCGTCGGAACGGATCACGACTACACTCGTGTTGCGGCGGCGCGCCCCGCTGCCACCAGATGCCCGCTTCACCGCCGCCGAGCTAGCCATCCAGCATGGTGCGGACCCGGCCGACGTCGACACGGTTACCTCGGAATTGCGCGACCTCGGCGTAGACGTCCTCGATGTCGACGCCGCGTCACGCCGGGTGCGCATCGCCGGATCGGCAGCCCTGCTGAGCACCGTCTTCGGTACTTCGCTGTTGCGGGTACGCCGAC
>JBPYES010000121.1:0-4052 GCA_051984825.1 Jatrophihabitantaceae bacterium | reverse complement strand
GTGCTCGTGCCGCCGATGGCCGGCGTGCTCTCTGCACTGGGCATCGGCCTGGCCGACACGACCGCGATCCGCGAACAATCCGTCGAAGCGCATCTCGACACGGCCCTTCTCGCCCGACTCGGCGAGGTCGCCGATGCTCTGGAGAAGGCTGGCCGCACGGAGGTATCCGATGCCACGCGCGTCGTCCGTCGCGCCCACCTGCGCTATGACGGCACCGATACCTCGATTCCGGTCGATCTCGCCGACGTCGCCGGCATGACGGGGGCGTTCGAGGCGGCGTACCGCGAGATGTACTCGTTCCTCATGGATCGTCCCCTCGTCGTAGAGGCCGTTTCGGTCGAGGTGAGCGCGGTCACCGAACCGGTCACGCTCGCCCCCGACAGCCGCAGTAGCGAGCTCCCGGGCACAGTGCAGATGTACAGCCAGGCTGCGTGGCAGTCTGCGGCGCTGCGCCACCGGGCGAGCTTGGGCGCCGGCGACGAGGTGGCCGGTCCGGCGATCATCGTCGAAGACGGCTCCACGACGGTCGTCGACGACGGCTGGCGCGCGATCATGCGGACGGGCGGCCAGTTGGTGATCGAGCGGGTAGCCGCGCCCAGGGCCGAGGCGGCGACGACGCAGGCCGACCCGGTGCTGCTGGAGATATTCAACAACCTGTTCATGTCGATCGCCGAGCAGATGGGCGCGGCGCTGGAGTCGACCGCCCAGTCCGTCAACATCAAGGAGCGGCTGGACTTCTCCTGCGCGCTGTTCGACCCGGAGGGCAACCTGATCGCTAACGCGCCGCACATGCCGGTGCATCTGGGCTCGATGGGCACGAGCGTCAAGGAGGTGATCCGCCGCCGCTCGGGCACCATGCGACCCGGCCAGGTGTATGCCGTCAACGACCCGTACCACGGCGGCACGCACCTCCCCGACGTCACGGTGGTCACCCCGGTATTCGACGACCGGCACATCCTCTTCTACGTCGCGTCCCGTGGACACCACGCCGAGATCGGCGGGCTGACGCCCGGATCCATGCCGGCAGCCAGCCGCGACGTGCACGAGGAGGGCGTGCTGTTCGACAACTGGCTGCTCGTCTCGGACGGGCAGTTCCGGGAGGCCGAAACCTTTGCTCTGCTTACCGAAGCGCAATACCCGTCGCGCAACCCGGCGACGAACCTCGCCGACCTGCGCGCGCAGATCGCGGCCAACCAGAAGGGCGTCGCCGAGGTGCGGGCGATGATCGAGCACTTCGGGCTCTCGGTGGTACAGGCATACATGCGCCACGTCCAGGACAACGCGGAGGAGGCGGTGCGTCGTGTGGTCGACGCGCTCGACGATGGCGAGTACCGCTACGAGATGGACTCAGGCGCGGTGATCGCAGTGCGGGTCAGCGTCGACCGGGCGGCCCGTGCCGCCACCGTCGATTTCACGGGGACGTCGCCTCAGCTGGACACGAACTTCAACGCCCCGTCGTCGGTGGCGACAGCAGCAGTGCTGTACGTCTTCCGGACCCTGGTTGCCGACGACATCCCGCTCAACGACGGCTGCCTGCGTCCGCTCCGGCTGATCATCCCGGAAGGATCGATGCTGGCACCTGCCTATCCCGCCGCCGTCGTCGCCGGCAACGTCGAGACCTCCCAGGCGATCGTCGGCGCGCTCTACGCCGCGCTGGGTGTGCAAGCAGAGGGTTCGGGGACGATGAACAACGTAACGTTCGGCAACGAGCGGCATCAGTACTACGAGACCGTCGGGTCCGGATCTGGCGCCGGCTCGGGTTTCGCCGGGACGGACGTCGTCCAGACCCACATGACCAACTCCCGGCTGACGGACCCGGAGGTGCTCGAGTCGCGGTTTCCGGTGCTGGTCGAGAGTTTCGCCGTCCGCCCGGGCAGCGGCGGCGCCGGGCACTGGCGCGGCGGCGACGGCGGTGTCCGGCGCATCCGGTTCCGTGAGCCGATGACGGTGAGCACACTGTCCGGGCACCGGAGCAGGCCGCCGTACGGCCTGGCCGGCGGGGCTTCCGGCGCCCTGGGCCGCAACGCCATCGAGCGCACCGACGGCACCGTGGACGAGCTGCCCGGCTCCGCGTTTGCCGAGGTCGCACCCGGCGACATTCTGATCGTCGAGACGCCGGGCGGGGGCGGCTACGGCCCTCCGGCGTAAGCGCACGGGCCGGCTGGCCGAAGAGGCGTCCGCTACGGTAACTGAGGTAAGCCTTACCTAACGGACGGAGCCTCGATGCTTCCCACCTTCGTGATCGGGCTGCGCGAAGGGCTCGAGGCCTCGCTCATCGTCGGGATCGTCGCGGCGTTCTTGCGTCAGCGCGGCCGGCGCGACCTGCTGCGCTGGGTTTTCGTCGGCGTCAGCGCCTCGGTGTTGCTGTGCGTGGCGGTCGGTGTCGTCTTGCGAGTGCTGTCGCAGAACCTGCCGCAGCGCCAGCAAGAGGGCCTCGAGACGGTCATCGGCGCGGTGGCTGTTGCCATGGTCACGTACATGGTCGTGTGGATGCGCCGCCACTCGCGCAACCTCAAGGGCCAGCTCACGGCGGCCACCGAGTCGGCGCTTGTCGCCGGGTCGGCGTACGCGCTGGTGGCGATGGCGTTCCTGGCGGTGCTGCGCGAGGGTTTCGAGACCGTCGTGTTCCTGCTCGCCGCGTTCAACGAGAGCGACGCTGGCGCCGCGGGCGGAGTCGGCGCGCTGCTCGGCATTGTCGTGGCCGTCGCCCTTGGCTACGGCATCTACCGAGGTGGCGTGCGCATCAACCTGTCCAGGTTCTTCCGTCTCACCGGCGTCGTCCTCGTGCTGGTCGCCGCGGGCCTGGTCGTCAACGCGCTGCACACCGCCCACGAAGCCGGCTGGCTGACCATCGGACAGCAGAGCACCGTCGACCTGAGCGCGGTGGTGCGTCCGGGATCGGTCCAGGCGTCGCTGCTGACCGGCATGCTCGGCGTCCAGGAACGCCCCGTGCTCATCGAGGTGATCGGCTGGCTCGTGTTCCTGGTGCCCGTGGGCCTTTACGTGGCATGGCCACCGGGACGCTCTCCGAGCCGCGCCACGGTCGCCCGATTCGCGCTCGGAGGTGGCGCCGCGCTCGCCGTCACAGCCCTGACGCTCGCATTGGTGGCCCCCGGACGGCCGGCCGCCGCGCGCCTCGACGCTGCCGGGTTCAGTGCGCAGGTCGTAGCACGGGACGGTGATTCCGCGCAGTTCGCGGCGGGCACACCGCAACACGCAGCCAGAACACTCGCCGCGCGGCGCACCGGGGCCGAACAGCACTACGGCGTTGCCACCGACGTCTATACGGCCAGCCTGCCAGGACACATCGACACCGCGAGCCTGCCGGCCACGGCCACCGTCGCCGAGGTGACGCGGCACAACGGCGGGCGATTGCCGCTCGGCGCACATGTCGCCGGCGATAGCGTCCCGCTGCACTACACCGCCCAGGACACCGCGATGTTCTGGATCGAACCGCGCACGGGCCGGGTCGTCGACCTGAGCTGGCGAGAGGTCGTCACGCGCAGCGCCGCGCTCTCGACCGGCCCGCTCGTCCTCGGCACGGTCCGCGATCAGGTCGAGGCGCTGCCCGGCGCCGACGCCGTCGCTGCCAGCCACGCCGCGCGGCACGCGGCCACGACGTTGGACCAGCGGCACATGCTCATCGCATTCGCGGCGTCTTCCGGAATCGGGGCCGCAGGGCTGCTCCTAGCGGTGGCTCTGGCCGCGCTCGCTTCCCGGCGGCAGCGGCTCGACGCGTCCGCGCCCACGGCTGCCCCTGCGTCCGAGTTCGCAAGTTAGGTTAGGCTCACCTAACTTACGCGACAGAAGGAGCAGCTGGACAATGACGTCCCGCGGGAACCGCTTGGCCACAGCAGGCTGGCTGGCACTGGGCGTGCTAACCGCGGTAGCGGCGTGCAGCAGCGACCCGAAGTCGGACCCACCGTCCGGAGGCAGCGGCGACCCGCATCGCGTCGTTGTCACGATCACGGCGGCCGGCGGTTGCGTCACCGACCGGGAAAGCTATGCCGCGGGTGGGCTGACGTTCAGCATCACCAACAAGGACGCGACCG
>JBPYES010000120.1:0-12762 GCA_051984825.1 Jatrophihabitantaceae bacterium | reverse complement strand
TGCAGGTTGAGCAGCAGCCGGCTGCGCGCGAGCAGCTCCCACTTCCGGGTGCCGGCGAGGAAATCCGGCCGGCCGGCCGTCATCGGTTCGTGCGGGGCGATCACCAGTTCGGTGCGGTATCGGCAGAGGTCCGGCGCAATGGCGGCCAGCATGGCCATCCGCGACCGGTCGGCGGTGCCGAGATGCGCGACGTCGACGTCCCGAGCCTGCCCCGGCGCCTGCCGGTCCCACATCGGGCTGCAGCCCAGGACGAACCGCTCCGCCGCGACGCCGCGCCGGCGCATCTCTCGCACCGAGTCCGCCGCGATCTCCACCGTCGCCGCCAGCGAGTGCGCGAAGGATCGCGCCGTCTCGAAGGTTGCGGTCCCTGGATGCTCTACGCCGAAACCGATCGTGCGGGCGAGCAACGCCGGCTCGGGCCGTCTGGTCAGCACGAAGTACTCATGCGGGACGACGACGCAGACGGTCCGCTCGTCGGCGACATCGGCCAGCCGGCCCTCGTGGCAGATCGCTTCGCCCCCCGCGCGCTGCACGGCGTCGGCGACCGCGGCGAGCAGCTCCTCCATGAACACACTGCCGCCAGGCGCGCTGACGAAAGCCAGACGCACGGCTCAGCGGGTCCCGAGGCGGGCCCGGCCGCGGCGCAGTGACGCGCTGAGCCGCCAGCTGACCGTCCGGCGCATCCGGTCCAGCTCGGACTGCGCGGCGTCTTCGTCAAGCAGCGCCTGACGCAACCGCGCGATCGCCGTGGCATGGCGAGCCTCGGCCTCGGCGACCGCCTCCCGGGCCAGGGCGAGGTCCTGCTCCGCTCGCACGAGCGCTGCGCCGAGGCGCGCGCGATCGGCTGTCGCGCGAGCGGCCAGGGTGCGCAGTTCGTCGGCGTCGGCCAGTTCCGCGGTCAGCGCCGCTACCCGCTCTCGCGCCTCGTCGCGCTCTGCGTTCAGCCGGCGCGCCTGCTCGTCGGCACTCGCGACCTCAGCGGTGAGCCGCCGCATTCCCGTGTCGGCGTCGACCAAGCGCTCCTCGGCGGCGCGCAATGCCCCCGCGAGCCGGTTCACGTCCGCCCCCAGCGCCTCCCGCTCGCCGAGGAGGTGGCCGCGTTCGGCGACGAGCCGCTGATGGTCATTATGGATGCGTTCCCGTTCCTCGCTGAGCGTCGCGGCGAGGCTTGCCAGGTTGTCCAGCTGATGCGACGGCGCAACTGCCTGGGTCCCGCGAAGCGGCGGCAAGGCTTCGGTGCTCGCCACCACGATGGAGTAGGGGTCGTGACCCGGCGTCAACGGGGCGATCGACCAGGTGTCGGCCGGCACCGTGCCCGGGCCGCCGGCCCGCTCGCCGTCCGCGCAGATCAGCGACGAGACGAGCAGGTGCTGGCGGTGCAGCGCCAGGTGCGGCAGCCGGGCCGCGACGGCGGAACGCAGTTCGTCCGGCGCCAATTCGTGTACGTGATACGGGTTGCCCGCCGGGTATACGCGCGGGTTGGGGGACGACACGAACAGCAGCCCGCCCGGGCGGAGCACCCGGACCAGTTCGTCCAGGGTCCGGTCGGTGTCGGCGGTGTGTTCGAGCACCTCGAAGCAGACCACGACGTCGACGCCGGCCGAGGGCACGGGCAGCGCCGCGAGGTCCGCGACGGCGAAACGTCCTGCCGGTGCCCGGTGGCGGGAGTCCGCCACGGCACCGGGGTCGATGTCGACACCGAGGACGCGGCGCGCACTCGCGGACAGCAGCAGCGCCGACCCCCAGCCGACACCGCAGCCGGCATCCAGCACGACCTTGCCCGCGACGTGCGGAAGTGCGAAGCGATACCGAGCCTGATGCTCCGCGTCGATCAGGTCGCCGCCCATGAGCTCGGGCACGAACCGTTCCGCGGCATCCCCTGTCATCGCGGCCATCGCGCAGATCGTAGGTCGTGGGCCTCGTGGATGAGTTCGGCGTACGCCTTCGCGTACCCGGCGCCGTCGAAGTCTGCCGCCGCGGCCCGGCAGTGCGCCGACATCGCCGTCAGCTCCGCGTCGGTTGCCGTGAGCGCGCGCCGTAGCCCGGCCAGCAGCGACTCACCGTCCCGCGCCCGGCACAGCCAGCCGGTCACCCCGTCGGTCACGACCTCGGAGACACCGAACACGTCGGCTGCCAGCACCGGCACGCCGAAGGCCTGACTCTCCAACACGGACCGGGGCAGCGACTCCGTGTCCGAAGCGCTCACCAGGACGTCGGCGCTGCGATACCACCGATACGTGTCTGCGGCGATCGCCTCGATGCGCACGCGCGCGCCGAGGCCCAGATCCGCCACTGCGATCCGGATCGCCTGTGCATAGCTCGACGGGTGCTCGCCGACCAGGACCAACTTGGCGTGCGGGTAAACCGGCGCGGCCGCGGCGAATGCATGGGCGAGCGCGAGTTGCGCCTTACGCTCCTGGAACACGCCCATGCACAGCAGCACCCGGTCGTCGGCAGCGAAGCCTGCCGCGGCACGCGTCGCGTCGCGCTCCTGCGCCTCCTCGTAGGCGGATACCGCGGCGAGGTCTATGCCGTAGGGGATGTGACGCGCGTTGAGTCCCGGGACGGCCTGTTCGAACATCTGCCGCGTGGCATCCGCCTCGAAGACGAGCGTGGCCCGGCGCATCGCCGCGAGCCACCGCTCATGGACGGACGGGTGCAAGCCGCGGGCTCCCCAGTTCAGGTAGGCGAAGACGTCCAGATCGAACGACTCGTGCACGGCCCACAGCACCGGTACGCCGGCCTCGAGCGCTGCGTCGACGGCCGGAAACACCCCGAGCGTGTTCGCGATCGCGACATCGCAGCCCCACGATTCGATGAGCACGGCGAGTTCGGCGAGTCGGGCGGCGTAGCGCGCCGGACTGACCTCGTACGGCGCGGTCACGTGCACGCCGATGCCAGCCGCCTCGAGTTCGGCGCGCAGCGGCCCGTCTTCCGGGGAGATCACCCGGAACTCGGCTACGTCGTCGTCGACCAGGCGCCGCAGCAGCTCCTGCAGGTACAGCTCCCCGCCGCCCAGTCGCAGCGAGTGCACTATCGCCAGCACGCGCAGCCGACCAGACCCGCGCCGAGACCGGTGAGTGCGAAAGGGGCTGGCCAGCGCCGGGGCGCCGGCCCAGGGTTGGTCCTCGCCGGCGAGACGTACCGTCACCGGCTTCGATTGCCACACCGCACCGGTGCCGAAGCGGGCGTGAACCCGCACCGCCGCGGATCGGCGGCCTTGCGTGCGCCGCAGCGGCATCAGCTCGCTGAAGCCCGCCGCCACGGCGACCGCAGGCGGGGCGGGCACGGCGTGTGGCAGGTCCAGCCGGGGGTCGCACCGGCGGGCCCGCACCGGCGGGGCGTCGTCGACGTAGATCTCGACCATGTCGGGCACCTCGCCACCGGCGGTGCACCATCCCCACACGGGCAGCACGGCGCCCTCGACCAATTCGCCTTCGAGGGGGCGGTCGATGGCTCCGGTGGCCGCGGCCGGGAGCGGCGCCTCGCTTGCGGGTGGCGCCGACGGGGCGATTCTGCCGCGGCCGAGCGTCTGGCGGCCCCGGCCGTCCTCGACGACCACCTCGATCGCGGCTCCGCCCGGCACTCCGGCAAGGTCGACCTCGACCGTCCAGCCGCTCTCCAGCGCCGGCAGTCCGTACACGCGGGCGACATCGGCGCGCGGCTTGCCGGTGAGCGTCGCGCCGACGACTCGCTGGTCGTACAGCACCTGGATCTGGGCCGCTCCGCCGTGGCGACCGGGCAATGCCCACCCGTCGAACACAACCCGCTCGGCCGGAATCAGGCGGCCGGGGCGGGGATGTTCCCACACCCCGAACGGGGCGCCGGCACTTCGCCGCCGTGCCCGGCCGATGGCCGGCAGCGCCATGCTCGCGACCCGGGAGCGGCGCGCGGTCATGCCAGTGGCTCCGCTGCGGATGGCGCGAATCCGGTTGCTCGCGGCAGGCTTTCGACCGCGACGGTGGCCTGCGCCCAGGTGCGTTCCACCCCGGCCCGCAGACCGGTAGGGGTGAACGGCATGACCGACCGCAGCATCGTGACGTCCAGGACGCTGGCGGTGACGTCGAATGAGCGGCGCTCTAGTGGCCGCGCCGGAATCGTTCGTCCCGACACATCGCGCACCAACGCAAGCACCTCGCGCAGCGGGTGCCCTACGCCCGTGCCGACGTTGAGCAGCCGTGGGCGCTCCCGACGGCAGACCAGCCGAGCGGCCACCTCCGCCACGTCGTCGATGAAGACGTAGTCCCGGATCGCCCCGTCCAGCCCGAACATCGGCAGCACTTCGCCGGTGATCGCGCTGCGGACCAGCCGTGCGATGACTCCCTGGCCGCGACTCACCGGCTGGAACGGCCCGTACGCGTTGCCGACACGCAGGATCGTGGAGGAGACGCCGTAAGCGTCGGTGTACATGCCGATGTATTGCTCGCAAGTCAGCGTGATGATCCCGTACGAGCTGATCGGCCGGGCGGGCGCCGACTCGGGTACCGGCAGACGGCGTTGGTTGCCGTACACTGCGCCACCCGACGAGAAGAACGTCAGCCGCACGTGCGGGCGCAGCCGCAGCAGCTCGAGGAGCCGGATCAACGGCGGCACGACCATCGCAACATCGCCGGCCGGGTCGAGGTCGGACTCGACGGGTGACGAGGCACCGACCGCATAAACGACCTCGTCGATGCCCCGCAGCGCGGACGCCAGCGTTCCCACCTCGGTGGCGTCTCCCACCACGACCCGGGCGCCGGCGAGCTCGATGCGCCGCCGGGCGTCCGGCTCGGACCGCGTCAGCACCACGACGCCACAGCCGTGCTCGCGCAGTGCGTGGGCTACCGCGGCACCGATGAATCCCGCGCCCAGCACAAGGACGGTCGGACGGTTCACCGGTCGGGTGGGTAGGTCCTGATGGCGGCGCCCAGCATCTCGGCCACCGCGGCCTGGCCGGACTCCCGGCTCGTCGCCTGGATGACCATGCCGACGACCCGGGTGCCGCTGGTGTACCGGATATGGAACTGCGCCGGATGGCTCGGCGTGGGCGGATGCTGGTCGGTGTAGAAGACCAGGGCGCCCGGCACCGGCGAGGTCACCGAGCTTAGCCCGCGCGAGCGCTCCCACGCAGTCAATGTCTTGACCACCGTCGCCGCGCCGCTGGCGGCCCGGCAGGCGAACACGGTGCCGGACAGGCTCCATTCCGCCGCGATGCGCAACTCGGTCGCTCCCTTGGTGGCCGCACAGTGGTGGAGCTGGGCGATCTCGAACGGGTAGGCAACGTTGCGCGTCTGGGCTTGCTGCAGCGTGGCCGGACCGGTTTCGCCGGCGACCGTCGTGGTGCCCGGAATGGGGCCGAAGACTCCCGGAGGCCCGGATGGCGGCCTGGTCGGCGGCGTCGTGAAAGGCGCCGCGCTGGACGTACTGCGCGCCACGCTGGGCGTGCTGGGCGTGCTGGGCGTGCTAGGCGTGCTGGGCGTGCTCGGCGGTGAGCTTGCAGCGTGATGCTTGGTGCGCAGCGGCCCGGCCAGCAGGCCGGCGACCACGCCGGCGGCGACGAGAACCACCACCGCGGCGATGATCAGCGGGGTCCGTCGGCGAGCGCGATACGTTCCGGTGAGCGGCTCGTTCGGCTCGGTGAAGCGCGGCGGCATTTGTGGCGGGTACTGCGCCCATGCAGGTGGGCCTTCCGGGCCGGGTGGCGGAGGTATCGGCCACGGAGTGGCGCCGGGTGGAGGTGCCCCTGGCATGGAGCCCGGTGCGGCGCCGGGCGGCCCCGGTGGCGGCCCGGGCACCGGACCGGAGGGCCGCCACGGCCCCGGCGGCGGCGGAGGCCACGGCACCCCGCCCTGCGGCAGACCGGCCGGGCGGGTTTGGGTGGCGCCGTCGGCCTCGTCCGGCTCGGCCCCAGCGGGCGGATGCTCGGCTGACGGATGCTCGGCCGGCGGATGCTCGCCAGACTGGTCGCCGGCCGGGTGGTCCGCCTGCTCGGCACGACGCCTTCGGTATTCGTCGATGCTGATGCGTCCGGCCGCGAGGTCGGCGTCGAGCGGCTGGAGAGCATCGTCCTCCGCCATGGCCCCCCTCCCGGATGGGAGTGCTAATGCCGTCAACCGAACTAACCGGGAGAATAGCTGGAGTTTGCACGCCTGTGTGTGCCTGGCCGCGACAAGTGGCCGAATGGTGACGTCGTCGTAGACTCCACCCACGGATCGGTAACACCGGCAAACCCGCCACGCGTGCACTCCGCCGCGTTCGAGGCGCGGACGATTCCCGGCAGGATTCGGCCGGAGAGGAGCGGACGCGGCATGGCCCCACCCGGGCAGCGGATCCGGCCGTGGATGCTCGTCGCAGCCGGTGCGCTGGTGGTCGCAGCCGTGGTGAGCACGGTGGTGCTGGCGATGCGTGGCGACGCCGCGGGCGTGGTCCGCCGCACCGCGGCCGGAGCTTGCGACCGGGTGCTGGTGTCCGCTCCGACGACAGTGCTGACCCCGCAGCAGCGCCGCCAGGTCGGTCTTTCGAGGTGGCCGGACACGCAGCCCGGGGTGCTGCGGCAGTTCGACGGCACGTACCGGTTTCTGTCGGCGCAGGGCGGTGACCGGCACCGTGCGCTGCTGCCGCAGGTGGTGACAACGGGCTCGCGCGACGCCACCGCGATGCGCGCTGCGCCGACGCGCATCGTCGGGCTGCCTCGCGGCCCGTACCAGTACGTCGGTGCCGGGCAGCTGTATCGCGATCCGGCGACGGGCGTCATCCTGCAGACGATCCACCTGGAGCGACCCCTCACCGGATCCGCAACCCGGCTGTACTACACCGAGATCGGGCTCGGTCGGCTCGACCCGGCGACCTACCAGACCACGTTCCTCGGCATCGTCCTCCGGTCGACGCTGTCCTTCGGCGAGGCCTCGCGCAGCCGCTACACCGTCGACCTCGGAACGCCCTCACTCGTCGCCCCCGGCGACGGCTACCTCTACATGTACTTCGGCGACTTCGTCTCCATCGGCGGACGTCCCCACACGACCGGTCTTGCCGCGGCACGCACGCCGGTGAGTGCGGCGATCGCAGCCGCGCGCCGCGGCGCGGTCAGCGAGTGGCGGAAGTTCGACGCGGGTGGCTGGTCCGCGCCGGGACTCGGCGGCGCCTCGACCGACCTCGAGCCGGGCCAGCCGGCGAACTGGGAGCCCAGCGCCGCGTACAGCCCTGCCATGGCGACCACACTCGTGATCGCGCCGGTGTCGCCGAGTGAGATCCGGCTGAGCTACCTGACTGCCTCGGGATGGAGCCGGCAACAGACCCTGTGGCGCGACCCGGGCCGCTTCGACGCGTACCCGATCATCGTCGCTCAGGGGGCCGACCCGGCGCGCCCCGGCCGGGTGTTCGACGTCTTCTACGTGCAGTGGCGATCGGCGTCGAGCCGGGACTGGGCCAGCGCCGTGCAGCTGCGGCGGACCGTGGCTTGCCTCCCGGCGAGCTCCTAGTCCAACCCGATCGTGGTGTAGCCGCGCAGCAAGTCGCGGGCGATGATCAGCCGCTGCATCTCGTCGGTGCCTTCGAAGATGCGCCACAGCCGTGCCTCGCGATACCAGCGCTCGATGGGTAGCTCACGGGTGTAGCCCATGCCGCCGTGAATCTGCAGCACCCGGTCCACCACCCGGCCCGCCATGTTCGCCCCGTACAGCTTGGCCATCGAGGAGGCGTGCCGCGCGTCTCGTCCCTGGTCGACGATCCACGCGGCGTGCAGGACCAGCCAGCGCGCCGCTTCCAGTTCGACCTCGGAGTCGGCGATCATCCACTGGATCGCTTGGTTCTCGCCGATCGGTTTGCCGAACGTCTCGCGCGTGTTCGCATAATCCAGCGCCATCGCGAGCAGCCGTTCCGCGGCGCCCAGTGCCCGCGCCGGAATCAGGTAGCGGCCCCTGCCGATCCACGCCATGGCCAGCTCGAAGCCTTGCCCGACCTCCCCCAGCACGTTGCGGGCGGGCACCGGGACGTCGGCGAAGACGAGTGAGGCCGGCCCGCCCTCGCCCATGGTCTGGATGAAGTGCGAGGTCCAGCCCATCGCCCGGTCGACGAGGAACGCTGTCGATCCGGCGCGGGCTCCGGCCTCCGGGTCGGTCACCGCGATGACGATGGCGAAATCCGCGTCGTTGCCGCCGGTGATGAACGTCTTCTCGCCGTTGATGATCCAGTCGGCACCGTCGCGATGTGCCCGCGTCTTGATGTTGGCAGCGTCCGAGCCGGCGCCGGGCTCGGTGATCGCGAAGCACGAGAGCCGCTCGCCCTCGATGGTGGGGACCAGGTACGCGGCACGCTGCTCTTCGTTGGCGTAGTACAGGATGTTGTCGGCCTCGCCGCCGAACGAGAACGGCACGAAGGTGCGGCCGAGCTCCGTCCAGACCAGGGCCTGCGTGACTGCGGGCAGGTTCATGCCGCCGTAGTCCTCGGGGGTCGACAGCCCCCAGAACCCGAACTTCCGCGCAGCCAGCTGTAGCTCGCGCCGCTCCTCGCGGGTTATGCCGGGCTCGCCGCGGCGCTCGCGACGCAGCACCTCTGGTTCGAACGGAACGACCTGTTCGGTGATGAACGCCCGGGCGGTGTCGCGGATCGCCTTCTGCTCATCCGTCAGTGCGAAGTCGACCATGCCGGCCTAACGAGCCGGGGCTTTGGCGCGCAGGATCGCCATGAACTCGCGCATCCATGCCGGGTGGTCGGGCCAGGCTCGACCGGAGACCATCACCCCGTCGACGACGGCTTCCCCGTCGACGAACTCGGCACCTGCCGCGACGATGTCCGGGGCGAGCGCCGGGTAGGCGGCGCTGCGCCGTCCACGCAACACATCGGCCGCGGCAAGGGCGAGCGGGCCGTGGCAGAGGTGTGCGATGGGCTTGTCGTCGGCAGCGAAGTGCTTGAGGATGCGCTGCACGTCGGCGTCGTTGCGGATGTACTCGGGCGCGCGCCCGCCGGGCACCACGACCGCGACGTAGTCGGACGGGTCGACGTCGGCGAATGCCAGGTCGGCCGGCCAGGTGTGTCCCGGCTTCTCGGTATAGGTGTCGAAGCCGTCCACGAAGTCGTGCACGACGAACTGCAGCTTCTTCTTGCTGGGCGCCGCGATATCGACCTCGTACCCCTCCTCCAGCAATCGCTGGTACGGGTACATGACTTCGAGGTCTTCGGCCGCGTCGCCGGTGAGGATCAGGACCTTTGCCATCGGGAACCCTCGCTTCCTTCGTGCCCGGATGCCCTTCCGATCCTTGGCGGTCGCCGCCGTCCGGTCAACGGGCGCGGCCGACCCCAATGGGGCCGGCCGCGTGCACGAAGCGGACTCAGTGCATCAGCGCGCTCATCAGCGTGCCGGTATCCGGCGTCCCGAGCTTGACGAATACCGGAACCTGACTGAGGTCGGCGGCGTAGCCGGAGATGGTCGTCGGCCCGTGGATCACCCGGTGGTGCGTCACGTCGAACCAGTTGCCCTGCGGGACGTGGACGTCGCGGGACGACTGGTCGGTGACCACCGGCGCGGCGAGCAGCGAGTCGCCGAGCAGCCACTCGCTGCTGATCTGATAGGTCGCGGCGTCGTTCGGGTAATCGAAGAACAGCGGCTTCATGATCGGCTCGCCGGACTTCACCGCTCGCGCCACCTGCTGCTCGATGTACGGGGCGAGGTGCTCGTGCATGGCCACCGCAGCCTTGTACATGTCGATGGTCTGCTGGTCGTAGCTCTGACTGCCGTACGGGTTGGACACTCCGGCCGGCGACGTCGATGAGTACATCAGCGGCATGAGCGACGCCGCCTGTGCCCAACGCACCAGCACCTGCTTCGTCGGGGGCGGGGAGCCGAGCGACCCGCCGATCATGTCGGTCTCGACGAACGGATAGCCGACAGTACTGATCGACATGTCCTGGGCGATGCCGGCCTGCAGGGAGTTCCAGTCCGTGCCCTTGTCGATCTCGCGGATGACGAACCCGTACTTCTGGGAGCCGGTCCAGTGGATGCGCACGCCCGCGCCCTGCTGGTCGAATTGGTCCGTCATCTGCGCGCCGAGCGCCAGGTAGTCGAGCGCGGTGTAGCCCGGGTACGGGGCGCACGAGTTGTCGAAGAAGCGGGTGTCGAACTTGAATCCGTCGACGCCGTATGTCTTCTCCAGGTTCTGCAGCTGCGACACGTACCAGGCCCGGGCATCCGGGTTGGCCAGGTCGACGATGCCCGCCGTGCCGTTCCACCAGGTGACGCTGCACGGCTGGTTCGGGTCGGTCTTGGAGCGGAGCAGGTAGCCGTGCTGGGCGGCATAGCTGTAGTCGTCCGCGTCATTGTTGATCCAGAGCGTCTCCCAGAGGCCGAAGTTGTAGCCCATCGCGTGGATCTGGTCGGAGAGCCCCTTCGGGTCGGGGAACTTGCTGTTGAAGGAGAAGTCGCCGTAGTGGCTCATCCAGCCGTCGTCGACCTGGATGGTCTGCGCCGGCACGCCGGCGTTATGCAGCCCCTTGGCCCAGGCGAGCGCGGAGTCCTGCGAGACGGTCGTGTAGAGCTGCGCCCACGAGTTGAACAGCGGCTTCGTGTACTCCGCCGCCGTGGCGTCGCTCTTGGTCGGTGCGCCGGTGATCCCGATGTAGTCGGAGTAGACGTCGCGCGGTGCCCGCTCGACGAAGACCGTCGAGTCCATCGAGGCGCTGCCGGTGAGCGTGTATCCGAAGATGCCGGGCTGCTGGTTCAAGGCGACGTTCATGATGTCGCGGGTGTCGACCCAGAGCCCTGAGCCGCGTTCGGTGAACCAGAATGGTTCGGTCATCTCGTACTCGGCCGGGCTCATGGCACTGTCGTACACGGTGCCCGAGTCGAGCGGCCACGGCTGGCGGGTGTACGGGCCACCGTCCGGCGTCTGCGTCTCGCCCTGGCCGTACCAGTGCCCGCCCGAGGCGAGCAGGTAATGGCTCGCGACCTGTGTCGCGGTGGCGCCCTGGACCGACCAGGTGACGCGATACCGGTCCGGGAGGGTGCGATGCGGTAGTCGACGGTCACGCCGGGCAGGGTGGTGGCCAGGGTCAGGTCCAGGGCGCCGTCCTGCCACGCCGAGCTCTGCACGCTCGTCGCGGTTGCCTTGGTGGAGCCGACGTTGAAGTCGGCCGGCCCCGACCCGGCAGTGCCGGACGCCGTCGTCTGCAGCACGGTGCCCCCGGCCCGTTCGGTCGTGATCTGGAACGGCGACTTCGTGATGTCGATCGTGTAGCCCGGTGCGCCGGACGCGGCCGGGACGGTGACGGTCAGCGCGTCGGCTGCGGGCTGGGGTGCCGGTGCGGCGACGGCCGGCGCGGTGGCAGTGAGAGTGAGCAGCGCCGCAGGAGCGGCAAGCAGAACAGGTCGCACCATGTCGACTCCAAATGGTTGATTTCCGACTCAGCGTAGGAATGCGGATGTGCGTGAGTCAACCCTCGGAGTGCGCGAGTGTGCTCGAAATGCCGCCAAGGCGGCCGCGGTCACGCAGGCTCAGCGTCCCGATCCGGGACGGCGTCGATGCCGGCTTCCTTGCGTTGCTCGGGCGTGATCGGCGCCGGGGCACCGGTGAGCGGGTCGTAGCCGCCACCCGTCTTCGGGAACGCGATGACGTCGCGGATCGAGTCGGTGTCGGCCAGCAGCGCGCAGATGCGGTCCCAGCCGAACGCGATGCCGCCGTGCGGCGGGGCGCCGTACTTGAACGCTTCGAGCAGGAATCCGAACTTCTCCTGGGCCTGCTCCTTGGACAGCCCCATCACGGCGAACACGCGCTCCTGCACGTCCGCGCGATGGATACGGATCGAGCCGCCGCCGATCTCGTTGCCGTTGCAGACAATGTCGTAGGCGTACGCCAGCGCGGAGCCCGGATCGGTGTCGAAGGTGTCCATCGACTCCGGCTTGGGCGACGTGAACGCGTGGTGCACCGCGGTCCACGCGCCGGATCCGACGGCGACGTCGTCGGTCTCGGACACCAGCTCGAAAAGCGGGGCGTCGACGATCCACACGAACGACCACGCCGTCTCGTCGATCACCCCGAGCCGCCGTCCGATCTCCAAGCGAGTGGCGCCGAGCAGCGCCCGCGCGGGTGACGCCGGGCCGGCCGCAAAGAACACGCAGTCACCCGGCTGCGCACCCACGTGGTCGGCGATGCCCGCACGTTCGGCCTCGGAGAGGTTCTTGGCGACCGGGCCGCTCAGCTCGCCGTCGTCGCCCACGAGCACGTACGCGAGACCGCGGTGCCCGCGCTGCTTGGCGAAGTCCTGCCACCCGTCGAGCTGGCGCCGCGGCTGCGACGCGCCACCGGGCATCACCACAGCGCCGACGTAGGGTGCCTGGAATACGCGGAACGGGGTGTCCGCGAAGAATCGGGTGCAGTCGACGAGCTCGATACCGAAGCGCAGATCCGGCTTGTCCGTGCCGTAGCGGGCCATGGCCTCGGCGTAGGTCATGCGCGGGATCGGCGTCTCGACCTCGTAGCCGACCAGCCGCCACAACGCGCCCAGCACCTGCTCGGACAGCGCGATCACGTCGTCCTGGTCGACGAAGCTCATTTCGATGTCGAGCTGGGTGAACTCCGGTTGGCGGTCGGCGCGGAAATCCTCGTCGCGGTAGCAGCGCGCGATCTGGAAGTAGCGTTCCATGCCGGCCACCATGAGCAGCTGCTTGAACAGCTGCGGCGACTGCGGCAGCGCGTACCACGACCCGGGCCGCAAGCGCGCCGGAACCAGGAAGTCGCGCGCACCCTCGGGTGTCGAACGGGTCAGCGTGGGCGTCTCGATCTCGACGAACTC
>JBPYES010000119.1:0-3023 GCA_051984825.1 Jatrophihabitantaceae bacterium | reverse complement strand
GACGAGGCGCCGTTCGTCTCGGTGCTGTTGATCGTCGCGTTCGGCTTCGTGTACGTGCTCGTCGCGTCCGGACACTGGCTGCGCGGGGTGACGGTGATCGCGCTCGGCATGGTGGTGGCCGCTGCGCTGCGCGCGGCGCTGCCGGCGGGCAAGGCGGGGCTGTTGGTGGTACGCGGCCGGCTGTTCGACGTGTTGTGCTATCTGTCGCTGGGCCTGCTCGTGTTCGGGTTCAGCATCCTCGTGCCGCGCTGACCGTAGGCGCAGTGAACCAGGCCACAGGGCTAGGCTCGCGAATATGCCTGAACGCCATGGGAAGGTCACCGTCGTAGGGGCGGGCTTCTACGGTTCCACAACCGCGCAGCGCCTCGCCGAGTACGACGTCTTCGACACTGTCGTGCTGACCGACATCATCGAGGGACGTCCCGCGGGGCTTGCGCTCGACCTGAACCAGTCGCGTCCCATCGAGGGCTTCGAGACCGAGGTAATCGGGGTCACGACGACCGTCGACGGCGGCGGATACGAGGCCACCGCGGGCTCCGACGTCGTGATCATCACCGCTGGGCTGCCACGCAAGCCGGGCATGAGCCGCATGGATCTGCTCGAAGTCAACGCCAAGATCGTGCGCGGCGTCGCTGAGAACATCGCCAAGCACTCACCGAACGCGGTTCTCGTCGTCGTGTCGAACCCGCTGGACGAGATGACGGCGCTCACCCAACTGGCGTCGCAGTTCCCGAGGGAGCGGGTGTTCGGCCAGGCCGGCGTGCTCGACACGGCACGCTTCACGAACAACGTCGCGACGACGCTCGGAATACCGGTGTCGTCGGTGCACACGCTCACGCTCGGCTCGCACGGCGACACGATGGTGCCGGTGCCCTCGGCCTGCAGCGTCTCCGGCAAGCCGCTGTCCGACGTCATGGACCAGGCCAAGATCGACGAGCTGGTCGCGCGCACCCGGAACGGTGGCGCCGAAGTAGTGACCCTGCTCAAGACGGGGTCCGCCTACTACGCACCGTCTGCGGCAGTGGCGCGGATGGCGCGCGCGGTGATCGAGGACTCTGGTGCGGTAATCCCGGTCTGCGCGTGGGTTGACGGCGAGTACGGCATCAGCGGCGTGTATCTGGGCGTCGAGGCCGAGATCGGTGCGGGCGGCGTGCGCCGTGTCGTCGAACGCGACCTGACGGAGTCTGAGCTCTCCGCACTTCGTGAGGCGGCCGAAGCGGTGCGTGCCAAGCAGGCCGACGTCGCTACGCTCTGAGCGAATCGGGCAAGAATTCCTCGCCTCAACCGAGCCATTCTCGCGCGATCGCGGTTGAGTAGCGGTATGGCCGTTGCTGTTCTCTCCGATATCCACGGGGTATTGCCGGCCCTGGATGCCGTCCTCGCTGAGCCCGAGGTACAGGACGCCGAGCGCATCGTCGTCACCGGTGACATCGCCGCCGGGCCGCAGCCGGGGCAGGTGCTCGACCGGCTGACGGGCCTGGGCGAGCGTGTCGTCTGGGTGCGCGGCAACTGTGAGCGCGAGCTGGTCGATCTGGCGCGTGACCCGAGCAGCACCGTCCCATTCGCGATCTCCCGCTACGCTGCGGACCAGCTCAGCCCCGAGCACGTCGCGTTGCTCGACGCACTGCCGCACCCGGTCACCGTCGATGTCGACGGGTTCGGCCCAGTGCTGTTCTGCCACGGCACGCCCCGCGACGACAACGAGATCGTGCTCGTCGACACGCGCCTCGAACGGTGGGCTGAGGCATTCGCCGGCGTACCCGACGACGTGCGCACCATCGTCTGCGGCCACACGCACATGCCGTTCGTCCGGCTGGTCGACAGACGCCTGGTCGTCAACGCCGGCAGCGTGGGCATGTCCTACGGCGGCCTGGGCGCCGACTGGGTGCTGCTCGATCGCGGGGCGGTTGTGGTCCACAGCACGCGCTACGACGTCGAGGCCGCCCGCGCCGCCGTCCGCGCAACGTGCGACTACCCGGATATCGACGAGTGGACCGACGAATACCTGTACGCGCGCAACTCCGATGCGGAGGCGATCGCCGCGTTCGGGCCGGGCGACGGCCGTTCGGGATGATCCCGGTGGGCCTAGCGGTTGCCGTCTGACGTGAACGACGTCCCGCTTTCGATCCTCGAACTCGCCCCCGTCATGGCCGGACGCCAGCCGGCCGAGGCGCTGGCCTACACGACGGAGGTGGCCCGGCACGCCGAGCAGTGGGGCTACCACCGTCTGTGGGTGGCCGAGCACCACAGCATGCCGGCCATCGCCAGTTCGTCGCCCGCAGTGCTGATCGCGCACCTGGCAGCGGCGACGTCGACGATCCGCGTCGGATCGGGCGGCGTGATGCTCCCGAATCACGCACCGCTCGTCGTGGCCGAGCAGTTCGGCACGCTTGCATCGCTTCATCCCGGCCGCATCGACCTCGGAGTCGGGCGCGCACCCGGCACGGACCAGCGCACCGCCCTGGCGCTGCGGCGCACCCCGGAGGGCCTGTCGGCGGAGAACTTTCCCGCCGAGTTCGCCGACCTGGTGCGCATGCTGGCCGGCGACCCGGCCCGGCTGACCGCGGTCCCCACCCCGGAACAGCTGCCCGAGATCTGGCTGCTCGGGTCGAGCGGATTCAGCGCACACCTTGCCGGCCAGCTCGGGCTGCCCTTCTCGTTCGCGCACCACTTCGCGGCAGCGAACACCGAGCCGGCATTGGAGCTCTACCGGCGCTCGTTCCGCCCGTCTCAGTGGCTGGATCAGCCGCACGCCATGGTCGCCGTCAACGCGATATGCGCGGACACCGACGAGCGGGCTGAGGCGCTCGCCAAGCCCGGCCAGTTGTCGTTCCTGCGGCTGCGCCAGGGCCGGCCGATCGCGCTGCCCAGCGTGGATGACGCGGCGGCATACGAGTTCAGCGGCGCCGAGCGGGAATTCGTTGCGCAGCGCCGGTTCGGCCAGGCGCTCGGCTCGCCGGCAACCGTCCGCGAGCAGCTGCGCAGTCTGCTCGGCCGCACCGGGGCCGACGAGCTGATGCTCA
>JBPYES010000118.1:0-3301 GCA_051984825.1 Jatrophihabitantaceae bacterium | reverse complement strand
GCTGACGCCATGCGGAAACTGACCTTTGGCATGAACGTGAGCCTGGACGGCTACATCGCCGCGCCCGGCGACGACCTCGGCTGGAGCGTGCCCAGCGACGAGCTGTTCCAGTGGTGGTCCGACCGGGTGGGGGCGACGGGCCTGGCGCTGTACGGGCGCAAACTGTGGGAGACGATGAGCTCCCACTGGCCGACCGCCGACCAGCAGCCTGGCGTCACACCGGCGCAGATCGAGTTCGCCCGCCGCTGGCGGGACATGCCGAAGGTGGTGTTCTCTTCGACGATCAGCGCGGTCGACTGGAACACCCGCCTGGTCACCGGCGACGCTGTCACCGAGATCACCCGGCTCAAGACTGAGGATGGCGGTCCCATGGACGTCGGCGGCGCCACACTTGCCGCGGCGGCCATGCGGGCTGGGCTGATCGACGAGTACCTGCTGGTCACCGCACCGGTCTTGGTGGGCGGTGGCACGCCGTTCTTCACGGCCCTGGACAACTGGGTGAACCTGAACCTGGCGGAGACCCGGACGTTTCCCGACGGCGTGCTCCTGACCAGGTACGAGACCAGGCGCTGAATACCCGACCTCGGATCGGCGCGGGCTCGGGCCACCCAAGGATCTCGTGGCCGTTAGGGGTTCCTTCTCCGAGCCGCAGAGTCTGGCGGCACAGGAGCACTACGGGGCCCGCTCGGCGCCGGTCCTCGCGGCTCGGAGCCAAGAACACGTTCCTCGTGATCGTGACTGGGCGCGGGCTTCAGAACCGCACGAGGACTCGTCCGTCGTTGCTCGCGTCGGTTTCCACGCTCCGATAGAGCTTCTTGAGATGCGGCTGATTCAGCGTCGCCAGAACGCGCCGCTTCAGTTTGCCGGAGCCCTTGCCCGGAATTATTTCGACAACTTTCAGTTTCTCCCTGGCCGCGCGAAAGATTGCTGCGCGGACAGCGTTGTCTATGTCTCGATCGTTTCGAAAGACTGGGTGAAGGTCCACCGTGAGCGTATCGGTCATTTGCCGACCCTTTCGATTGCTGTTACAAGAAGGAGCATCACGGCACGCGGTGCGGCAGCTGTCCGCATCACCACGTCCACGACCTCATGCGAGCGACGCGTCCACAAGGTCCGGTACCCGTGGGTGTCGGTGCCGGGGATGACCGCCAGCGGCCGGCCGGATCGTGCTCGGCGTAACACGAGTGTGCTTAGTCCTGCTGGTCCTGCTGGTCTTGGCGCTCGCCGCGGATCTTGAGGATCGCTGACTCCCACTGCCCGGGTGCGCCTCTCGCTCCGGGCGCGTAGGCCCAACCGACGCTGAAGGAGACCATCGACGGGTCGAGTAGCCACTTCCCATCGTCACGGGCGGCGAGCCCCGCGATCACTTGGGCGGCGCTCTGCGCCGGCACCGGCTGCCACGCGTCGCTCGGCGCGCAGGCCGGCCCGGTGCCCTGGGCGAGTGCGCACTGCTGGGCTTGGGTGGAAACAGTGCCCGGCACGGTCGGCAGCTGGTGCGCGGCCCGGAACGCGTTCACCGCTGCGACGAGCTGCGCGTGGTCGCCCGGGACGGCGCACGGCGCCGGTGACGGGCAGGGGCCGATGAGCGCGGGTGCCGGCGGCTTCCGTCGGAGGGGACGGCTGGCCGGCGTGGTGCTCCGCGCGGATTGGGCCGGCGTGGTGCTGCGTGCTGCGGCGCTTGTGGGCAAGGCCGTCGTCGAGGCTGGCTCGCTCGGCGCGGCGCTAACCGGTGGGTTGAAGGCGCTGTTGTTGTGGTGGCCACCGCCGGAGCTGAAGCCCAGCATCACCACGAGGACCAGTACGGCGAGGATGCCGAGCGCTGCCAGCACCCACAGCGCGTTGCGCCGAGACTCCTGGGTGTCAACGTCCGGGGACCGGCCGGACGTGTCGCTCACCGGCGTCCCCACGGCCAGCGGGCGGGCCGCGTGTTTGGCTGCCATCCGGGCGAACATAGCCCCCGGGGCGGCCCCGGCCCAAGGGCGGCGCCAAGTTGGCCGTCGATAAGTCCCGGCGGACGGCAGCGGGTGCGGACGGGGCAGTCGAGCGGCACAGCTGGCTTGCGACCCACCGGCACGGTGTGCGGCTCACCCCAAGTTCGACGTGCTACGCCTAGGCGGGACCCAGGTTTTCGATCGCGATCTCAACCCTCTCGCGGCGCTCGCCAGCAATGGCATCCGCCTCGGAAGCACAGATGACTGAGAGCGTCGCCAAACCTGACGTTGGATATGCACTCATCTGCCGCGCGGTGAGCGCGATCGTGCCGATGAGCGGTATCAACTCAGCGGGCGTCGCATGCCTCATGTTGTTTGACCTCGATTCGGATATCCCGTCTGAGCGGATGCTGGCCGCCGCAACCGACCTCAGCGGATGCGAAGCAGGCGGCCGCGCAGCACGCCGGGCTTCCGCAGGACCAGCGCCACCTCGGCGTGTCCCAGGCGGCCGACGCGTTCACGTTCACCGTGTCACTGCCGCTCGTCGCGTTCTGCATCGTGCCGGCGCCGTGGCTGCCCCGCACCAAGGCGCCCACGGAGGAGGCTAAGACGCCCGCGCTCATCGGGTGGGTGGCGCACCTGTCGTCTGCGTCGTGCCACTCGCACCTGGCGCGCGCAGCAACACCACGAAGGCGAGTGCGAGTACGGGCAGAACGCTGGCGTGGTAGGCGATGTCCGGCCAGTGACCGCCGCGCGAGGTGATGGTCAGCCCAAGGCAGAAGCCGGCGATCGCGAAGCCCAGCGCCGCCAGCCCGAGCGCGCGGGCCCGCTCACGCGACCGCCACAGCGCGAACGCCGCCACCGCCAGCACGACGCCAATCACGGCCTCGGCGAGCCCGGCGGCATCTGGGTTAAACGGCTTGGCGCGCCCACTCACGCCGCCGGACAGGTGCAGCGTCGAGGCCACCACCAGCGACACCGCCACGATGCCCGTCATGAGCGCGACGGCGGGCACGCCGCGCGCCTTGTTGCGGGTTGTCAGATGCATGCGGCAATTGTTCGGCGCTCGCCCCGCCCACAGCGTCAACCCGGAGTGGGCTCTTGCCCTACACCAGGCGGCGTATCAGGCCTGCTTCATGTAGCGGCGACGTCCTGCAACCGCCGGCCAGCACTGACATGGCCTGCGCGTCTGGCGTGGGTCGGCTGGGGGCGGCTACTCGTTCGGCGCGTGCGGCCTCTCCATGGCCCGGTGCTGGCTATCGGCTCGGGAGCGATCGCGGTAGCCCGAACCACGGCAGCACGCTGGCCTCGAAGCGGGTCATGCCGCAGATCCGGTCGCCGGCAAGGGTGAGCACGTAGAAGCCGGTCGC
>JBPYES010000117.1:0-10370 GCA_051984825.1 Jatrophihabitantaceae bacterium | reverse complement strand
CGAGCGGGCGATCACGTTCATCGACACTCCGGGCCACGAGGCGTTCACCGCCATGCGTGCCCGCGGCGCATCGACCACCGACATCGTCGTGCTCGTCGTCGCCGCCGACGACGGCGTGATGCCGCAGACGATCGAGGCGCTCAACCACGCCCAGGCGGCTGACGTCCCCGTAGTGGTCGCCGTGAACAAGATCGACAAGGAAGGCGCCAACCCCGACAAGGTGCGCCAGCAACTCACCGAGTACGGCCTGATCGCGGAGGAGTACGGCGGCGACACGATGTTCGTCAACGTCTCGGCCCGGCAGAACATCAACATCGACGGCCTGCTGGAAGGCATCCTGCTCACCGCCGACGCTGCCCTGGATCTTCGGGCCAACCCCGACCAGGACGCACAGGGCATCGTCATCGAGGCCCGGCTGGACCGTGGTCGTGGCCCGGTGGCAACGCTGCTCGTGCAGCGCGGCACGCTTCAGGTGGGCGATTCGGTCGTCGCGGGCGACGCGTTCGGCCGGGTGCGGGCGATGATGGACGAGAACGGTGACCCGGTCGACGAGGCCGATCCGGCTCGTCCGGTGATGGTGCTCGGTCTGACCTCGGTGCCCGGCGCCGGCGACTCCTTCCTGGTCGTCGAGGAGGATCGCATCGCCCGCCAGATCGCGGATCGGCGGCAGGCGCGTGAGCGCAACGCCCAGCTCGCGGCGGCGCGGCGACGGATCTCGCTCGACGACCTCGACAAGGCGCTCGCCGCAGGCGAGGTTCAGCAGCTCAATCTCATCATCAAGGGCGACGTGTCCGGTTCGGTCGAGGCGCTCGAGGACGCGCTGCTCAAGATCGATGTCGGCGAGGAGCAGGTTTCGCTGCGCGTCATCGGCCGGGGCGTCGGCGCGATCACCGAGAACGACATCAACCTCGCCATCGCGTCCGACGCCGTCATCCTCGGCTTCAACGTCCGGCCCGAGGGCAAGGCCCGTGAGGCGGCCGAGCGCGAGGGCGTCGACGTCCGGTTCTACTCGGTCATCTACCAGGCGATCGAGGAAGTCGAGGCGGCGCTCAAGGGCATGCTCAAGCCCGAGTTCGAGGAGGTGCAGCTCGGCACCGCGGAGGTGCGCGAGGTCTTCCGGGTACCGCGCGTCGGCAACGTCGCCGGTTCGCTGGTGCGCAGCGGTGTGATCCGGCGTAACAGCAAGGCCCGGTTGATCCGCAACGGGGTGGTCGTCGCGGACAACCTGACCGTCGAATCGCTCAAGCGGTTCAAGGATGACGCCACCGAGGTGCGTGAGGGCTTCGAGTGCGGCATCGGGCTCGGCTCGTTCAACGACATCAAGGTCGAGGACGTGATCGAGACCTTTGAGCAGCGGGAGAAGGAGCGAGCTTGAGCTTGATCACCTGCGAGTTGTCCGCGCGTCGCCGTGCTCCGGCAGCACGACGCGCGGACGACTTGCGAGGAGGGCTGCCTTGGTCGTCGGGACGCTTGTCGTTGACCTGCTCCTTGGGGATGTTCATTCGCTGAAGGAGAAGCGCTCCGTGGTGCGGCCGATCGTGGCCGAGCTGCGGCGGCGCTTCGAGGTGGCCGCCGCCGAGACGGGCGAGGCCGACCTGCATCGGCGGGCCGAGATCGCAGTGGCCGTGGTCAGCTCCACGCACGGGCACGCGGTGCAGGTTCTCGAGCAGTGCGAACGGCTCGTCGCCGCGCGACCCGAGGTGGAACTGCTCGCGGCTCGGCAGCGGGTGCTCGACGACGGGGACCTCGAATAGGTCGCGCGAACAACGGGGATAGGTGCAGAGGAGACACGATGGCAGACGAAGCGCGCGCCCGGCGCCTCGCGGGTCGGATCAAGCAGATCGTCGCGTCCACGATCGAGATGCAGGTCAAGGACCCGCGCCTCGGCATGGTGACGATCACCGACGTACGGCTGTCCGGTGACCTGCACGACGCCACCCTGTTCTACACAGTGTTCGGGTCGGACGAGGAACGAGCCCAGTCCGCTCAGGCTCTCGAGTCCGCGAAGGGTGTGCTGCGCAGTGAAGTCGGCAGGCAGACCGGCGTGCGGTTCACCCCAACCTTGACGTTCGTGCTCGACTCGCTCCCGGAGGCCACCAAGCACATCGAGGAACTGCTTGCCGTGGCCGCCCGTGCCGACGCAGAAGTCGAGGAGGTGCGGCGAAATGCGGCACCTGCCGGAGAGGCCAACCCATATCGTGAGCCGCGTGACGCAGACAGCTGACGTAGCGATCCGCCGCGCCGCCGCCGACTACTGGCCGCAGATCTGGCCGATCTTTCGCGAAGTGACAGTCGCCGGCGACACGTTCGTCTACGACCCGCACACGGACGAGGCGACGGCACGCAGCTGGTGGCTCGCGCCGCCCCCGAACCAGACGTGGCTCGCGCTCGACGGCCGTACGGTGCTCGGCTTCTACACGCTCGGGCCCAACCACGGCGGTCCCGGCGCACACATCGCTAACGCGTCCTACATGGTCGACGCGGCGGCCCGGGGGCGTGGCATCGGCCGCCGACTTGTGGCGCACAGCCTCGAGCGCGCCCGCTCGGCCGACTACCTCGGCGTGCAGTTCAATGCGGTGGCCGCCAGCAACGTCTATGCCCTCAAGCTGTATCAGGACCTGGGTTTTGAGACGATCGGAACGGTGCCGAACGGATTCCGCCATCCCGAGCAGGGGCTTGTCGATCTGCTGATCATGTTCCATCCGCTCTAGGGACTTACTGCACGTGACCGCGACCGCCGATGTCGCGACGCGGCGGCTCCTAAGCCTGGCCGCGTCGGCATTCGTCGTACTCGCCGCCGAACCGCTGTATCTGCTTGTCGACACGGCCGTCGTCGGGCATCTCGGCACCACTGCGCTTTCCGGGCTCGGCGTGGCCGCTGCGCTTATGGGACTGCTGCTACTCATCGGCACGTTCGTCGAATACGGAACGACGAGCCGGGCCGCACGCTGGTTCGGGGCGCGGCGGCATGACACGGCGGTGAACGAGGGTGTGCAGGCGTCCTGGCTGGCAGTGATCATCGGTGTCTGGGTCATCGTGCTAGGGGAGGCGTTCGCGCATCCGCTGATCGGGCTGCTCGCCGGCAGCAATCCGGATACCCAACATGCCGCCGAGTCGTGGTTCCGCATCGCAGTGCTCGGCACGCCGGGCGTGCTACTCGTGCTGGCCGGCAACGGCTGGATGCGCGGTGTTCAGGAGACCCGTAGGCCGGTACGCATCGTGGTGATCGCCAACGCGCTGTCGGCCGCGGCATCGCCGCTGCTCGTGTATCCGTTGCACTTCGGGTTGCAGGGCTCGGCGATCGCGAACGTGGCGGCACAGGTCGTGGGCGGCGGGCTGTTCCTACGGGCCCTGCATTCCTCGACCAGCGCTATCCGTCCACAGTGGACGGTCATGCGGGCGCAGCTCGTGGTCGGCCGGGATCTCGTGGTGCGTTCGGCGGCGTTCCAGATCGCGTTCCTCACGGCGGCGGGCGTCGCCTCCCGGATGGGCTCAGCGCAAATCGCGGCGCACCAGATCGGCCTGCAGTTGTGGGAGTTCACTGCACTGCTGCTGGACTCGTTCGCGATCGCGGCGCAGTCGCTGGTCGGTGCCGCGCTCGGCGCAAGCAACGAGTCCGCGGCACGGCGGATGGCCTGGCAGGTGGCGCGCTACGGACTCTGGGCCGGCTGCGCGTTCAGCCTGCTGTTCGCGGCCGGCTGGCAACTGGTGCCGGAGGCATTCACTTCGTCGGGTGCGGTACAGCACCAGGCACACGTGTTGTGGCCGTGGCTCGTGGCGATGTTGCCCGCGGCCGGAATCGTCTTTGCGCTGGACGGAGTGCTGATCGGCGCCGGCGATGTCGGCTTCATGCGGACGCTCACGCTGATCGCCGCCGTGGGCGCGTTCGCTCCACTGAACCTGGCGGCGCTGCACTGGCACTGGGGCATCGGCGGCGTGTGGGCCGGCCTCACCGCCTTCATCGCGGTGCGTTTCATCGGCATGGTGTGGCGCACCCGCGGCAGGCACTGGCTGGTGCTGGGGGAGCAACGATGAACGGCGATGAGCGCTCGCGCGAAGAGCCCCGCCGCCGCGACGCGGCCGCGCCGAAGGCACGAGCGGAGCCGCGGGTCCACCCGAGCGCAGCGAGCCGTGGGAGCGCGGATCCGCCCAGGCGGGATGGATTGGTCGTGGTGGACAAGCCGGCCGGGCTCACGTCGCACGACGTCGTCGCGCGAATGCGGCGCATCGCAGGTACTCGCCGGGTAGGCCACGCAGGCACGCTCGACCCGATGGCCACGGGCGTCCTCGTACTCGGCGTCGAGAAGGCGACCCGGTTGTTGCACCACCTCGTGCTCACCGACAAGGCATACACAGGCACGATCCGGCTCGGCGGAGCCACCACCACCGACGACGCCGAGGGCGAACCGGTCGGCGGCGCGTCCACCCGCACCCTTGGCGACGACGCAGTGCGCGCCGCGCTGCCGGCGCTGACCGGGCGTATCGAACAGGTGCCCTCCGCGGTGTCCGCGATCAAGATCGCGGGGCGCCGTGCGTATGCGCGGGCCCGTGCGGGCGAGGCGGTCGAATTGGCCGCCCGCCCGGTGACGGTGCATCGCTTCGACGCGATCGCGTTTCGGCGCCCGGCGCCGGATGTGCTCGACGTCGACGTGGAGATCGATTGCTCTTCAGGCACCTACGTGCGGGCGCTGGCTCGCGATCTCGGCGCGTCGCTCGGGGTCGGCGGGCACCTCACGGCGCTGCGCCGCACCCGGGTCGGCCCGTTCACGCTCGCTCAGGCATGCACTCTGGACGAGTTGGCGCGGCTGGACGAACCGGTCACGATGCCGCTCCCGGCCGCTGTCCGGGCGGCGCTGCCCGTCCGCGAGATCACGGCGGAGGAGGCCCGTGAGCTGTCGTTCGGGCGGACGCTGTCCGCGGCCGGCATCGGCGGGACGTACGGTGCGTTCGCTCCGGACGGCACTGTGGTGGCACTGCTGTCGGACCGGCGGGACGAGGCCCGTCCGGTGCTGGTCTTTGCGGCCGCCGGCGGCTCGGGGGAGCCCCGGACGCCGTAGGCTGAGCGCTCGTGCAGCGCTGGCATGGCCTTTCCGACGTCCCCACCGACTGGGGGCGTTGCATCGTGACGATCGGGGTGTTCGACGGCGTGCACCGAGGGCATGCCGCGATCATCGGCAAGGCCGTCGATGCGGCGAGCGCACAGGGTCTGCGCAGCGTGTTGCTCACATTCGTGCCGCACCCGTCGGAAGTGATACGGCCCGGCACACATCCTCCGATTCTCACCACCTTGGTGCGGCGCGCCGAACTCGTCGAAGCGCTCGGCGTGGACGTGTTCTGTGCGCTGCCGTTCACCCGGGAGTTCTCGCAGCTGACGCCTGCCGAGTTCGCGCACGACGTGCTCGTCGCGAAGCTGCACGCGGCGGGCGTGATCGTCGGCGCCAACTTCCGGTTCGGGCGCAAGGCTGCGGGTGACGTCGCGGCTCTGGCCGAGTTCGGGCGGGCGTTCGGCTTCACCGCGCAGGGCATCCCGCTGCTCACCGACGACGACACGCCGCTGTCGGCGACCTACGTGCGTTCCTGCGTGCAGGCCGGCGACATGGCCGCGGCGACCACTGCACTGGGCCGCCCGCACCGGGTGGACGGCATCGTCGAGCGCGGCGACGAGCGTGGCCAGACGCTCGGCTTCCCGACCGCGAACCTGCGCACCGACGCCTACGCCGCGGTGCCCGCCGATGGGGTGTATGCCGGGTGGGCCTGGCGGCTCGACGAGTGGGGGCGCACCATGCCGGGCGGGCCGCTGGGCATGGCTGCGATCTCGGTGGGTACGAACCCGACATTCGAGGTGCGGCAGCGCCGCGTCGAGGCGTTCGTGCTCGACTTCGACGGCGACCTCTACGGCGACGGCCTGGGCGTGGAGTTCGTCAGCCGGCTGCGCGGGATGGAGCGGTTCACGAGTGTCGACGCGCTCGTCGAGCAGATGCACGACGACGTCAAGCAAACCCGGGCGCTATTAGCGTCAGACGAGCGCAGCTAAAACGACCATCGCGCGATGAGCGTTCGCGCGAAGAGCCCACCGGCCGCGACGCGGCCTGCGCCGAAGGGCGCGGAGTGGCGCGAGGCATCCGCCCCTTGGGGGCGGTGCCGGAGCGACACATCCGGCGGATGAGTACGGCATCACGTCCGGCGATTGGGACCATCACTGACGGCGCTGATATCCTGTACGCGGGTGTAACGCGTAGGCGTTCCCGAGATGCAGGATGCGTTTTCCTCCCACCGTGACGAAAACCAGTGGGGCGCGCCTGTAGCCGAGCAGAGAGGAGTCGTCGTGGCCCTGGCCAGCGACGTCAAGAAGCAGATCATCGACGAGTATGGCGCCGCCGACGGCGACACCGGCTCGGCCGAGGTCCAGGTCGCACTGCTGTCGAAGCGCATCAGCGACCTGACCGAGCACCTGAAGGTGCACAAACACGACCACCACAGCCGCCGTGGGCTGCTGCTCCTGGTCGGCAAGCGGCGCCGGTTGCTGAACTACCTGCACCGCACCGACATCGGCCGCTACCGGTCGATCATCGAACGGCTCGGCTTGCGCCGATAGCTGTCACGCGGGGAGCGGCCACCGGGTCGCTCCCCAATCTGTAGGAACAACTGGATACGAAACATCGCCGGGCGCGGGGGCGTTCGTCGTGTTGCGACGAGAGGACGCCGGTCCTCGGTAGTGGCCCTCGGGCTCGAACAGACCGAGTGCTTCGATCGAAGACCGGCACCCGTCTTGAGGTGACAACTCGTACGTCGCACGCGTTCCGGCGCGGAGATCGGCGAGCAGGAGCTCGCCGGCGTACGAGAGGGGTTACTCCATTGACGGAGGCCAATGAAACACAGGTGCACGAAACGACTGCCACCATCGACAACGGCAAGTTCGGCACCCGCACCATCCGGTTCGAGACCGGCCGCCTCGCGAGGCAGGCCGCGGGTTCGGTCGTCGCATTCCTGGACGACGAGACGATGCTTCTATCGGCCACCACGGCCGGCCGGTCGCCTCGCGAAGGATTCGACTTCTTCCCGCTGACGGTCGACGTCGAGGAGCGGATGTACGCCGCCGGGCGCATACCCGGCTCGTTCTTCCGGCGGGAAGGACGTCCCGGCGAGGACGCCATCCTGACCTGCCGGCTTATCGACCGACCGCTGCGCCCGTCGTTCGTGAAGGGGCTGCGGAACGAGATCCAGGTCGTGGTGACAGTCATGGCACTGCACCCCGAGCACCTCTACGACGTGGTCGCGATCAACGCGGCATCGGCGTCGACCCAGCTGGCCGGGCTGCCGTTCAGCGGCCCGATCGGGGGCACCCGGGTGGCCCTGATCGAAGGGCAGTGGGTCGCATTCCCGGACCACTCGCAGCTGGAGAACGCCACGTTCGACATGGTCGTCGCCGGGCGGCTGCTCGATTCGGGCGACGTCGCGATCATGATGGTCGAGGCCGAGGCCACCGAGCGCACCATCGAGCTTGTCGCAGGCGGGGCCAGCCGTCCCACCGAAGAGGTCGTCGCCGAGGGCCTGGAGGCGGCCAAGCCGTTCATCGCCGAGCTGTGCCGCGCGCAGGCGGAACTCGCCAAGCTCGCAGCGAAGCCGACCGGCGAGTTCCCGCTGTTCCTCGACTACAGCGACGAGGTGTTCGCCGCGGTCGAGAACGCAGTGTCCGCCGAGCTCGCCGGCGCGCTGACCATCGCGGAGAAGCAGGAGCGCGAGGCGCGCCTCGACGCCGTCAAGGAGGACGCAAAGGCTGCGCTGACCGAGCAATACGGCTCCGACTTCGACCGCTTCCACGAGGTCAGCCCTGCCTACCGGGCACTCACCAAGAAGCTGGTGCGCCAGCGCATTCTGCGCGACAAGGTGCGCATCGACGGGCGCGGACTTACCGACATCCGCACCTTGTCCGCCGAGGTCGAAGTGGTACCGCGCGTGCACGGCTCAGCGTTGTTCGAGCGGGGGGAGACGCAGATCCTTGGCGTGACCACGCTGAACATGCTCGGTATGGAGCAGAAGCTCGACACGCTCTCGCCGGAGAAGACCAAGCGGTACATGCACAACTACAACATGCCGCCGTACTCCACCGGCGAGACAGGCCGCGTCGGGTCGCCCAAGCGCCGCGAGATCGGTCATGGCGCGCTGGCGGAGCGGGCGTTGGTTCCGGTGCTTCCGTCGCGCGATGAGTTCCCGTATGCCATTCGGCAGGTGTCCGAGGCGATCAGTTCCAACGGCTCGACATCGATGGGCTCGGTGTGCGCGTCGACGCTGGCGCTGTTGAACGCCGGCGTGCCGCTGAAGGCGCCGGTCGCGGGCATCGCGATGGGCTTGGTCTCGGACACCGTCGACGGCAAGACCGAGTACGTCGCCCTCACCGACATCCTGGGCGCGGAGGACGCGTTCGGTGACATGGACTTCAAGGTCGCCGGCACCCGCGAGTTCGTCACCGCCCTCCAGCTCGACACGAAGCTCGACGGCATCCCGTCCGAGGTATTGGCGGCCGCGCTGAAGCAGGCGCGCGATGCCCGGCTGCACATCCTGGACGTGATGGCCGAGGCGATCGACCGGCCGGACGAGATGAGCCCGAACGCGCCGCGCGTCACCGTGGTGCACATCCCGGTCGACAAGATCGGCGCGGTGATTGGCCCGAAGGGCCAGACCATCAACGGGATCCAGGACGACACCGGCGCGGAGATCACCATCGAGGACGACGGCACGATCTACGTAGGCGCGTCCGACGGGCTGTCTGCGCAGTCGGCGGTCGACCGGATCAACGCGATCGCCAATCCGCAGCTGCCCAAGGTGGGAGAGCGGTTCCTCGGCACGGTGGTCAAGACCGCTGCGTTCGGAGCGTTCGTCTCGCTGCTGCCGGGCAAGGACGGTTTGATCCACATCAGCAAGCTCGGACAGGGCAAGCGCGTGGGCAAGGTCGAGGACGTCGTGAAGGTCGGCGACAAGCTGCAGGTCGAGATCACCGATATCGACCAGCGCGGCAAGATCAGCCTCGTTCTCGTGAAGGACGACGAGCCTGCGCCGGAGGCTCCTGCGGAGGCATAGCTCGCAGAATTCCCGCGAAACGGGCGAGAGGCTTCGGCTTCTCGCCCGTCTTCTTTGTGAACACCAGCCCCACTTCACCAAGGGCGACTGCCTGTGCTCTATTCTCTCCTAAGTCGATGGAGTTAAGGGACTCTGTCGGCATTATCGAGAGGATCGATCTATGCTGAATCGCGTCGTGAGTGGTCGCCGGGCGATCGCGCTGCTGACCGTAGCGGGGCTGGCGCTGGGCGGCGTGGCGGCGTGTGCGTCGCGTAACTCGGACAGCAAGACGCTCTCGCTGGTCGCATACTCGGTGCCTAAACCGGCCTATGACGCGTTGACCACGGCGTTCGAGAAGACGTCAGCAGGCACAGGTGTCGGCTTCGCTGCCTCGTACGGTGCGAGCGGGACGCAGAGCAAGGCCGTTGCGAACGGCCAGCGCGCCGACTACGTCGCATTCTCGCTCGAGCCCGACCTGACCAAGCTCGTGCCCAAGTTCGTCAGCCCGACCTGGAACAGCGGGCCGACCAAGGGCCTGGTCTCCGACTCGGTCGTCGTCATCGCGGTGCGCAAAGGCAATCCCAAGCACATCACCGGATGGGACGATCTCGTCAAGCCTGGTATCAAGATCGTCACGCCGGACCCGGGCTCATCCGGTTCAGCGAAGTGGAACATCCTTGCTGCCTATACGCACGTTCTCGCAGACGGCGGAACCGATGCGCAGGCGCAGGACTACCTGAAGAAGTTCTTCGCCAACGTGGTGAGCAAGCCGTCCAGCGGTTCCAACGCGACGACGACGTTCCTCAACGGCACCGGCGACGTCCTGATCTCGTACGAGAACGAGGCGATCTCAGCGCGACAGAAGGGTCAGTCGCTGGACTACATCGTGCCGGACGAGTCGGTTCTGATCGAGAACCCTGCGGCGGTCACGAACTCTGCGCCGCCGGCCGCGAAGGACTTCCTCGCCTTCGTCGAGGGCGAGGCCGGCCAGAAGATCTTCGCGAGCCACGGCTACCGACCCGTGCTGCCGGACGTGCAGCCGGGCACGGTGCAGGGCGCGAACAATCCGAGCCACCCGTTCCCCGCGGTCAAGCACGTCGTGACGATCGCCAGCCTCGGCGGTTGGAGCGCGGTCAACGCGAAGTACTTCGGTGACGACGGGATCGTGCCCAAGATCGAGGGCACGTCGGGGTGAGCGCTGCATCGGTCGGGGCCGCGTCGTCCGAGCGCGCCCGCCTCAACGCCTGGTCGGCCACCGGCCTCGGCCTCTCCGTGCTGTGGCTGAGCATTCTCGTGCTGCTGCCGCTCGCCGC
>JBPYES010000116.1:0-3237 GCA_051984825.1 Jatrophihabitantaceae bacterium | reverse complement strand
TGGAAGCGCGCCCCGACGTGCTCACGTTCACCACGGCCCCGCTTGACGAAGTGCTGGAGGCGATCGGTCCGGTCAGCGTTCAGCTGTCGGTTCGGGGGAGCGAACCCTACTTCGATCTGTTCGCCCGGGTGTGCGACGTCGACCGAGCAGGCGTCTCGCGGAACGTCTGCGACGCACTGGCAAGCGTCGCCCCGGGCCGGTTTGAACAATCTGAGGCTGACGGCTCATGGCGAGTGCAGTTTGACCTTTGGCCAATCGCGCACCGCTTCGCGGCCGGCAACCGTATCCGGCTGCAGGTCTCCTCCGGCGCACATCCACGCTATGTCCGAAACCCCGGCACCGGAGAAGACCCGCTCACAGCGGAGAAGCCGCGAGCCGTCGACGTCGAGATTCTCTACGGCCCTGAGCGACCCTCAGCGCTGCTTCTGCCTGGTGGCCCTAGTCCCGCGTAGCCGAGCTTTCTTCGCGGACTTCTGCGTTGCGGCGACGCTTGCGCCGCTCGTCACGCCAGATCATGACGATAGGGAACCCGAACATCGCGGCGAGAATGCCCATCGCGAGCAGGATCCTCGTCCATTCCTCGGCGGTCACGACCGGACCTGCTGCTGACGGTGGCACGACAAAATATTCATCACGCTGATCTCCTTGACGGGACGACAACTGGCCCGCGGTGGCTCCAGGCCACGCGGGTACTTGCGAAACAGGACTAGGTCGTCGTCCCAGAAGGAGGTGCGCGCACCCCGGGCAGCGGACCGATGGCCCCGGTCCGTGCATGGGAGCGCAGCTGTCCCACCGTGACAGCTCCGCTCGCAGGGACACGGCAGGTGATGCCACCGGACACGTCGAACGCCGGTGTGCTGTGCTGGCTGCCCACGGGTGAGTCGCTGCGGGCAGCGACCGCCGCGACATCGACGTGGTACGCCGAGGCCACGGCGACCCCGGGCGCGCCGGCCATCGCTTGCGCCGACGGTGCGGCTGCAGCCGGATCGGCCACGAGCACGGCACAGAACAGCGCGAGCAGCACAGACGGCACTGCTCGCGCAGAGCGGCGGCGCAGTCCCGTCATAAAGCACCCAACGCGCAGACCACCGGAGTGGTTTCCATAGCCTGGCTGCCAAGGTACCGAGTGGCTACGGCACCACGACAAGCTTTCCGGTGGCTTGGTTGTTTTCCATGTAGTGATGGGCCCCGACAATGTCGTCCAGGTCGAAGACGCGGTCGAGGTTGGGTCGATAGACGCTCGCCTCGACCTCGTCGACGATCCCTTGCAACACGGTCCGGCCTGCGCTGCCTCTGAGATTGTCGCTGTGGAAGGCCGTCAGTTTGGTTCCCGATGGAATCATCGCTATCGGTTCGAAGTCCGGGATCAACCACCCGCTGAGCGAGCCTGATACGCACACCGTCCCGCCCCGGCGGACCAGGCGCAGCGAGTCCACCGCGGTGGTCGTCCCGATGAGGTCCAGAACGTAGTCCGGACCCCCGGACGGCCAGACCGCATGAACCTTCGCCGCCAGCGGGGCGGTGTCGTCGATGAGTACGTGGTCGACGCCGGCCGCGGTCAATGCGTCGACCTTGTCCTGCCGCCGTGTCGTGGCCGCAGTCTCGATACCGTGGCCGGACGCGATCGACGCGGCTGCCATGCCCACCGACGACGTTCCGCCCCGAATCAGCAGGCGGCTGCCCGCCAGGACGCCCAACGCGTCCAGCGAGCCCTGCGCGGTCAGGTACGTCTCGGGCAGCGCCGCCAGGACGTGCCACGGCAGCGTGGTGGTGATCGGCATCAACAAGGAGTTCGGCAGCAACGCGTACTCCGCATAGCCGCCGTCGAACTCGCGTCCCATCTCACCCATCACCGCCGCGACGGTCGTCCCGTCCGGCAGCGTGGGATCGGTCGAGGCTGCCACGATTCCCACACATTCAATCCCGAGCACACACGGGAACGTCACGTTCGGGGAATGTCCCTGACGGGTCCGGAGCTCCGAACGGTTCAAACCCGCGCCCTTGACCTGCACCAGGCTCCAGCCCTCGCGCACCTCGGGTACCGGAAGCTCACGGATCTCGAGCACCTCCGGCCCGCCCGCCCTGACACAAACCGCCGCTCGCATCGTCGTATTCATGTGTTCACTGTCGCGAGTACGCGGCCTGGCTGGCTACCGGTAGATTGCCAACTGATGCCCGTTGGCCGCCAACCTCTCCGGGCCGAGCCCACGTCACGCCTGTGGCCGTCCGGTGGCGTACATCTGTGGCCGTCCGGGGGTACCAGCCCGGTGCACTCGCATCGACGTGGACACCTCGTGTACGCAGCCCGTGGCGTGCTGTCCGTGCATACCGAGCGCGGCACCTCGATCGTTCCCGCCAATCGAGTCGCCTGGATTCCCGCGGGGTTCGGGCACTATCACCGCGCGCACGGCCACACCGACATGCGCATCGAATTCCTGCCGGCATCCCTGGCCCGGCTGGCACCAAGCCGTCCCGCCGTGTTCACGGCCTCCGACCTCGCCCGCGAAATCCTGCTCACCCTCACTGGACCACGCAATTACGAGCGCGCCGCCGGCAGCGGCGACCGTGGTGCGCGCGCTCGCCTGCGTCGAGTCCTCGTCGACGAACTCCACGAAGCGCCCGAGCAGCCGCTGCAGCTGCCGGAACCACGCGACGATCGGCTGCAAGCCATCGCGCAGTTGCTGTATGAGAATCCCGCAGACAACGCCTCACTGGCCGAACATGGGCGGACGATCGGAGCCAGCGCCCGTACCCTCAGCCGCCTGCTCCGCAACGAACTCGGCATGACCTTCTATGAGTGGCGCACACAGCTGCGCGTCTATCACGCACTCGTCCTGCTCGCCGACGGCCACGACACCACGCACGTCGCCCACGCCTGCGGATGGGCGAACGCCAGCAGCTTCATCGCGGCCTTCACGAACGTCATCGGCACCACACCCGGCCGCCACCGAGCCGGTCAGCAGCCCCGCACTCCTCGGCCAACGTGAGACAACGTTAGACGTCGGCCTCATCGGCAAGCCAAGATTTTCGGCGTTTCTTCGGACAACGTGGGTACAGTCGGCGGCACCGATTCGCCATTAGACAAGGAGCGCAGGGGACTTGAGCGCGCCGAGCCCGATCGCCGGCCGGCCCCGCCGTCCGACGATGACTGACGTCGCCCAGCTGGCCGGTGTCAGCCTCAAGACGGTCTCGCGCGTCGTAAACGACGTGCCGACGGTCGATCCGGCCATAGCCGAG
>JBPYES010000115.1:0-8268 GCA_051984825.1 Jatrophihabitantaceae bacterium | reverse complement strand
TGACGGCTGGGGCACCGTCCAGCAGGGAATGCGTCGGCAGGGTCGGCGGCTTCGTGTCGGCGCGCTGAACCTTCGGACCGAAGTGCTCATGTTGCGTGGGTGAGCCGGCGTGCGGCCGGCTTGCTGGACGTTCGCCGCTGTCCGCCTCGGACGCGCGCGAAATCACGGGCGAATCGAAAGACCTTTGCGGCCAGCGTCGAACTTCGCCCGTCGCACGATCTGCAGCCCGCGGCGCGACCGGATCGGCTGTTGCGGTCACTAGCCCCACGATGCGTCCGCTCGGCCCATCCGGGTCGACGAGGTGGGCCAACGGCGCGAGGAATCGCGGGTCGTGGTGCGTGCCCAACGACGCCCGGAAGTCACGCTGCACGGTCGGGACCAGTTGCGGTACAACACGGTGAATCGCCGGCACCGATGACCAGCCCGGCGCACCTGGGGTCGGCACGTCCTCGCGGGCCGCGGGCACGGCTCGCAACGACCTCGGCCATAGTCGCATGACATCACCGGCCGCGGGCAACCCGCGAATTGATGCGGTCGATCTCTGCTACGTAGCGAAGTCGCTCCTGATGCTCCAGGTCGAGCAGTTCCTGTAGCGGCCAGTGGAAGTGGTAGGCGACGTACGCGATCTCCTGGTACAGCCGGTCACTCGCGTACGTCACGATTCCCCCAAGCGCTCACCGCCGGCGACGTCCACGCCGAAGTCGTGTTCGCACATCGGGCAGTGCACCGTGGCGCGCGTGTGCCCTTCCTGGTTCACCCGTCGATACATGTCTTGCAGGAATGCGAGATCGGAGGCGAAGAGGTCCTCGATGACGCCGACGTGAACATCTTCGATTGTGCCGATCCGCACGACGACTCGCGCCAGCAGGACGACCGTCAGATAGGCACTGTTCTCGCGCACTCGGTCGTCCCGCAATGGGACGAGTTCGTCACGGGCGGTGGCCAGGCGCATCACGCCGTCGCGGTGAACCGTCCCGGACGAGTCGACGTAACCGCGCGGTAGTCGAAAGGGAAACTCGGTCCGCATCGACACCGGGGCTGCGGTGTAGGCGTCCTCTTCGGGACGGTCCAACAGCCGGGCAGCGCCACTCGTACGACGCATCACTCAGCCTCGAGCATCTCGCAGGTGATCACGAGCTTCTCGGTCAGCACGCTCGTATCGCCCGCTTTCATTGAGGAAATCTCAAGGCTCTTCGGCCAGGCGTTGGTCATCTTGTAGCGCTTGAGCGCATTGCCCTCGTAGTCGTAGACGGTGACCGCTGCGTTCTTGCGCGCGTCGCTCATCTTCCCGAAGCGGGAGTCCTTGATCCACTTATCGAAGCTCTGATCTGCGGTCAGACCGCGGGTGAGCGTGACCTCGGCGCGGAGCTTGCCGCGTCCGGGCAGCGCCTTGACGATGTACTTGCCGTCGGAGGTCTGCTCCTTGAGTTCGATGACGTCTTGCTCCATCTTCAGACCGGAGACTTCCATGATCTGTTTGATGGTGATGCCGTCGACTTCGAGCCCGAAGGTATTGCCGACCGCACTGTCGAGATCCGGAAGGGCCATGGATAACTCCTATTCAGTGATGAGGCTGGTGCCGCCTGAGAACTGGGCCAGTCGGAAGATCACGAACTCAGCAGGCTTGACAGGGGCGACGCCGATCATGCACAAGACCTGGCCGGCGTCGATCGCCTCCGTCGGGTTCGTTTCGCGATCGCACTTGACGAAGAACGCCTCGTCCGGCGTCAGGCCGAACAGTGCGCCCTTGCGCCACTCCATCGCCAGGAAGGCGCTGATCGTCCGCCTGATCTTGGCCCAGAGCGCATCGTCGTTGGGCTCGAAGACCACCCAGTTCGTCCCGCCGAGGATTGACTCTTCGAGGTAGTTGAAGTAGCGGCGAACGTTGAGGTATCGCCACGCCGGATCCGACGACAGCGTTCGCGCACCCCACACCCGGATGCCACGGCCCGGGAAGGCCCGCAGGCAGTTGATGCCGATCGGGTTCAGGAGATCGTGCTCCTTGCGAGTGATCTGCATTTCCAGCGACACGGCGCCGCGGACTACCTCGTTGGCGGGTGCCTTATGGACACCGCGTGTGTCGTCGTTGCGGCCCCAGATGCCGGCCATGTGGCCGCTCGGTGGCAACGAGATCTGCTCGCCGGTGGTCACGTCAAGCGTGGAGATCCACGGCCAATACAGCGTGGCGTACGCCGAGTCGTAGCCGGCCTTGTCCTGCCGCCACTCCTTGATCTGCTGCGCATTCAGCCCTGGCGGTGGGTCCAGGACGGCGATCCGATCGCCCATGAGTTCGCAGTGCGCGATCATCGCCAACTGCACTGCCTGCACGGTTTCGAGCGTGATTGCGCCTTGCCGGTATGCGCTCATAAGATCAGGGATGCAGACCATCGTCACGTCGTCGATCGCCTCGAGCCCTTGAACACCGCTGCGCTCCATGACGTCGCCCACGTAGTCGTCAGCCGACAGACGCGGCGAGGGCAGCGCCTCGGGTGGGGGTGGCGTCACAAGGCTGGCGACCTCGCCGACATCCGGCTTCTCCGCGGCTGTCCCTTGCTTGCGAGTGTCCTCGAGCGTGATCACCTTCGAGGCATCGCGCACCATCGCTGCGAGATTCTGCCGGCCACGACCGACAGTGGCGCGGTCGTATTCCTCCACCACCTGCCCGCCGCGTTTGACGAGGAGCTTGAACATGTCCTCCGTCGGCGCGTCGCCGCCCGCCTCGACCACTTCGAGCTGGATCTCGCCGTCGCTTACGCCGGATTCCAAGGCGCGGACGCGGTAGCCCCGAAGCATGGCTTCCGGCACGCTCGACTGCGACTCGGCGGCCGCCTCCTCATCGCCGATCCGGACGATGTAGCAGTTGCCGCCGCCGTTCATGAAGTACCCGTACACCGAGTGCGCGAGGAAGGTACCCGGTACGAAGCCGCCGAACTTCGAGGTGAATTGCAGCCAGTTGCTGACGAGCGTCGGCGAGTTGAACGGGCCCGCCTCGGCGAGGCCTACGAACGCGGCGACGGCCGTGCCCACACCCTGGATTGGGCGGGAGCCCGAGTCGACCTCCTCCACGTATACCCCAGGGGAGTAGTACTCCGGCATGCTGCCTCCTCGATCGCGGTTGAATGCGACCAATCCTCAGGCACTCACGGGGTTCTGGAACTTCCCTCGTCGGTCGTGCCGAGTGCAGACATGCCTGCCTGAAAGGGCAGCGCTCAGCCTTCGCAGTCCAGATCGATCGGCCGGTTGAACGGATCTATCGCTGCAGAACGCGCATCCGCATCCGACTGCCGCTGGCTTTCCTCGTTGTCGTGGATCTGTTGCAGCTGCGCCTGCAGCGCGTCACGGCCACACCCGGTGAAGTCGATCGCGTGCGACTGCGTTCCGTCGTAGGTGCGGAACCGCCGCGCGTGCTCCTGCTCGTGTGGACCGAGAACGTCGCGGAGGAACGCACGGACGCGCCGCTGCTGACACGGCGTCAGCCCGCCAGGCATGTCGGGCATCCGGATCGTGACGTTGGCGTGGTACCGGATGCTGAATGTGCCGACCGCATGGATGCATGGGTTGTCTTCCGGACAGTCTGTGCAATCCTTGGCGCGTCTGATCGCCTTGGGCGCCCAATGCGACCGTCCGCCGTCGTATTCAGCAGTCGTATCGCCGTGCAACGAGATGGTGCCGCCCGGCAAGGTTGTGCGACGCGCCTGCACGGTCGTGCTGGTCAATACCTGACGCACCGCGGCGTTGCCGGCCGTGCGCTGCAGGCCGGTGAGCAGATGCGTGGTGACGGGCATGCCGTCGCGCAAGAGAGCGTCATGCGGTTTGTGCATGCCCAGCATCGGCCTGCTGCGAGGGGCAAGCGCTTGCCGCGCACGCGGTGCGCGAACGTGTCCACCCATGTAATCAGTGGACCCTGGCGAGCCCTGCTATGTCCAGCGCTACTCCTCGACCTCTTCCTCTTCGCCCCCGCGCTGCACGAACAGGCCCTGGACGGACTCCTCCTGCTCCTCAGGCGCTTCCTCGCGCTGCACTGCCGGCCCGGACGCGGTGGCGGTCATTGGCGCTGGCTGCGGCGTCGACATCACCCGCTCGGCGGTGGAGGCCGCCTCGCGCTCGAAGCGGTCGGACGGGTCGCTCAGCCGGATGCCGCCGGCGGCCGGCGTGCCGTCGACGGCCCCGGCACGCTGTTGGACGACGTGCGTCAGTTCGTGTGCCAGCATCGTCTTGCCGGCCGTGCTGGACGGGTCGTACATGTCACGCTGGAACACGACGTTCGAGCCGACGGTGTAGGCGTGTGCGCTCACTGACTTCGCGGACTCGTGGGCCGCGTTGTCCGTATGCACGCGCACATCACCGAAGTCGTGACCGAGTCGACCCTCCATCTCGCCGCGCACGTCGGGGGCTAGCGGCTGTCCGCCGGTGCCCACGACGTCATGCACGGGCGAGCGTTCGTCCTCCAAGACGCCGGCCACGCCCGAATTGCCGACCGAACGCTGCAACCCGAGCATCGCCGCAGGGTCCAGCACGTCGGACCGCCCAACGGCAGCGGCATGCAACTGCTCCGACGACGGCTCCGGATCAATGCGCGCTGCCTTAGGCCGGAGCTCGCTCGATCCAGTGTCGTGCTCGTGTGACCGCATTCTCATCGCCTCCTGGTGGCCATCGTCGCACTGCTGCGCACCGGCCCGGCAGAATCCTTCGCACACACTTGCGTGCCCTATGGGGCAGAACGGGTCGGAGACGCAGCTCGCCCGACCGACCGTGCCGCCATCGGTAGGCCGCTTTGCGTGGGTCTTGACGAGCAGGTATCAGAGGATCCGTGCGCCGGAGTCGACTTCGTCCTGGTCACTAGTCTTCGTCACCTATATGGTGGGCTTCATGTAGCGTGCGCCGCGTCCGCCGAGGAGAGCCCCACGGAGTGAATTCGGGCCTGACGGCTCGATCTCATAATTGCTCGGATCCGTCATGAATTGCTGCACCTCGTTTGACTGCGCGCCGGTAAATCGACCATTCGTGTTCCACCAGGTCACCGCATCGATGATGTGACCCATCGCGCATTCGTCGAGTGGATACGAGGTTACGGTGCCGGGCGTTGGGTTGCCGAGGGCGTCACGTGCGTACATCACGGTCTGCCCGACGATCTTTCCCTCGCTCCGCATGCGAGCTTCTACTAGCTTGCCGATGCGTCCATCCTTGGATGGTGTCGGTCCGAGGTACAGGTTGCGCGGGTCACTCGTGTACTCCTCCCACAACGCATTGACGTGATCCGGTCCGACTTTCTCCGGCCCGCCTGTTCGGCCGCTAGGCGGGGTAAATGGATCAGACTCACGCAGTCTCGGGCGGATGATCTGGTATTCCGCCATCTGGACGCCATGGATATATGTGTTAGTTGAACGCACCTGAGCTACCCGGTTTTCGTTCTTCAATTTGACCAAACGGAATGGCTGGACCCACGCCGGGAGCGTGCCGGACGGCGCAGGGGCGGTCGCCGGGAAGACAATCGGGACGAGGGGTGCCAAGAGCCTCGTCAGGTCCTCCATCGCGAGGTTCAGGTTGTCAACCGAGGTGGGATTCCGACCGGCCGGTCCAGGCTGTTCGACGGTTGCCTTTATCGCAAGGATCTGCGCTTGCTGAGCCTTTGCCGCTTGTAAATCGGCATATTGCGGATGGGTGCGGTTGATCATACGACTGGCCTGCGCCAGCACTACGTCGACTGGTGTCGGTGTGGACGCAACGGTAAGCGCAGCCTGCGCTCCCCGTCCTCTCCAGTAGAGGGAATGCGTGCCGTCTGCGGCGGCGAAGGATTTGCGCAGCGTAAACCAGTCACGCACGGCCGCGTACTTCTCCTGTGCAAACTCCTTCCCAGCTTCCACTTTGCCCTTCGCCCAGGCCTTGCCGGCGGCGACTTTGGCCTTGACACGGCTGCTGATTCCGGTGATGCCGCGGATGATCGGGCCAGCGAGCTTGAGGCCCGTGCCGATGACGAGGTCGACGGCCTTGTTGATCGGTTTCTGCAGTTTCTGGACGATCTCGCGGACCTTCTGGCCGATGCCGCCGAGTCCGACGAGGTCGGCGAGGAAACCGATTAGGATGGGCACCATCTTGCCGAGTGCGTCGTCGACCTTGTCGATGACGGCGCCGACGTTGCCGCGGACCATGTCCGCGACCGAGTCGATGACGGTGTTGACGAACGCCAGTATCTTGCTGGCGTTGTTCACGAAGAACATGATGATGTCGTAGATCAGCTTGCAGGCCTTGATGAACGCAGCAGCCGGATTGAGCAGGCTGATCAGCCAGGTGATTCCCGCGGTGATGATCCTGGTGACGACGAAATCCTTGACCTGGTCGAGGATCATCTCCTTGATGTCGCCGAGCTTGTCGACGAGCATCTGCCACAGGCCGCCGATGCCTTCGCGTTGCAGGAGTTGGAAGATCTCGACGCCCTTTTCGGCGGCGGCCATGGCCTTCTCGCCGATCTTCTTCACGATCCGATTGCGCAGGTTCGTCCAGGTCAGGCCGAAGATCGAACCGAGCAGCTTGATGATGCCCTTGACGTCGAAGCTGTCGGGCAGTTCGACGCCGGCCTCGGCGAGCGCGCCGAACAGCCAGCTCAGCAGGCCCTTGCGCAGGTGATCGACGATGGTGTCCTTGAACTTGAGGATGCCGCCCTTGACGCCGTCGATCAGGTTGCCGAGGAAGCGCACCGGGTGCTTGATGATGTCCCCGACCACGCCGGCGACCCGGGCCAGCACGTCCATCAGCATCGACGCGAGTTCGCGGATCGTGTTGATGACGGCCTTGATCGCGCCGATAGCCTTGTCGACCAGTCCACGGTTCTCGGCCTGCAGTTCCTCGATCCGGTCGTCGAGACCCTTGCGCGCCTGGGTGTACTTGGTGGCCAGGGTGTCCACCACGGACTCTTGCTTGGAGTTGACGTCATCCTCGAGTTCGGCGAACTTGTCACCAATCTCGTTCGATGCTTCGGCGCCGACCTTCTTCAGGTCGGCCGGCAGGCTCTTGACGTAGGCCGCGATCTCGGTTCTGCCCGACGCGATCCGTTGCTTGGCAGCGTTAAGGTCGGTGCCGACGATGTCCGCGACCTGCGCGATCACGATGTCCATTTGCTTGAGGTACAGCTCGCGGCCGGCCTCGTAGAACTCGTTGACCTTGTCCGGCATGCCGAGCAGCTTGTCTTTGGCCCAGCGCAGGCCGCCGAGCCAACCGCTGTAACGATCCTCCTTGTACGCGGCCATCTTCGCGGCGACGTAGTCCTCGAACGCCGCCCGTGCTCCCGCCTCACCCTTGTCGAAGGCCGCTTCCACTTTCGGGTCGATGCCGTCGAGGATGGTCTTCACGTCCGCCTCGGTGGCCGCGAAGATGGCCTGGATCTTCCCGGTCACCTCGGCGCGTTTGGCCTCGTCCTTCGACTTGGTTCTGCCCTTGGCCGCGACGAGGTGGGCCAGAGCACCCACCTTCGTACCGTGGATACCCGCAACGGCCGCGGACGTTTCCGTGGACGCGTCCGCCTTGTGCGCCTCGATGACGTCGGCCTCGTGTTGCCGGAATTCGCCCGGCGCGGTATCGGCGTGCGCTGCCGCGGCGTGCTTGTCGGCCAACGCCTCGTGGAACTGCGGCTCGTTGGACTCGGCGAGCTGCTGCTCGCTGACGTCCGCGCCGGCCATCTCCTGGTTGGCCTGCTGCTTACCCGCCTCGAGGTTGAGCTGCTCGGCCGGGGCCGGCTTGGGCGCGGCACCGCCCGCCGGGATTGCCGCCGTCTGTCCCGGATCCTCAGTTACCATCGGGGTGATCTGCTTGGGCACCGCCTTGGACTCATCCGGCGGGGCAGCGGTCGCCGTCTCGATGTCGCGCGCCTGCCCCTGCTTGCCCGAGGTGACCAGGCCCTTGACGTCGTCCTTCACCTCACCGGCCTTACCGGACTCCTTGTAGTTGTCCGCCTCCTTCAGTGTCTTCGGCGACTTCGCCTCTATTGCGGTCTTGACCGCTGCGATAAAGGCCTTTTTGTCGAACGCCGCCGGCTGCTGGGCGTCCATCGTGTCGACCTTGGCCGCCTTCGCCTGTCCGGCGATATCGCCGGTCGGGGGCAACGCGGCACCCTGCGCCTCATCGGCCTTCGACGCCGCCCGTGGATGCGCCTTCTTCGACTTGGCATAGCCGGCCACATGACCGGTGACATGGGTGAACGCCGCGTCGTCCGTTGGCAATACCTCGGTGGGTGGCACCGGCGGCTGTTGGAGCTGATCCGCGGAGAGCGGCGCC
>JBPYES010000114.1:0-5681 GCA_051984825.1 Jatrophihabitantaceae bacterium | reverse complement strand
GACGGGCACCCACGTCAGCCTCGCCGGACTGCCCCCGCTCATCGAGATCGACTCGGCGGGGCGCCGGGTCCGCGTCGGCGGGGGCGTCCGCTACACCGAGCTGGGACCACGTCTCACCGCCGCCGGCTGGGCGCTACCCAACCTCGCCTCCCTCCCGCACATCTCGGTGGCCGGCGCCTGCGCTACCGCGACGCACGGCTCCGGCAACGACATCGGCAACCTCGCAACATCCGTCAGCGCACTGGACATGGTCACGGCGACCGGCGATCTCGTCACCATCGGCCGCGACCACCCCGACTTCGATGGCGCCGTGGTCGGCATCGGCCGCCTGGGCATCGTCAGTGCGCTGACACTCGACCTCGTGCGGTCGTTCGACATTTCCCAGTACGTATACGACGACCTGCCGGACCAGCGGCTGGACGCCGAGTTCGACGTGATCTTCGCGAGCGGCTATAGCGTCAGCGTGTTTACAGACCTGCATCGAAACTGGCTGTGGTGCAAGCGGCTCGCGTCGGATGCGGCACCGCCGCCTGCGTGGTTCGGGGCCCGGGCCGCGGACGGGCCGCGCCACCCGATTCCCGGGATGCCCGTGCAGTACTGCACAGAGCAAGGCGGCGTGCCCGGGCCGTGGCATGCCCGGCTGCCTCACTTCCGAGCGGAGTTCACGCCGAGCGCGGGCGCGGAGTTGCAGACCGAGTACCTGCTGCCCCGGTCGCAGGCAGTGGCGGCGCTCCATGCAGTACGCGAGCTGCGAGACAAGATTACAGCTGTGCTGCAGATCTGTGAGATCCGGACAGTTGCTGCCGACGAGCTCTGGCTGAGCCCGAGCTATCGGCGCCCGACCGTGGGCGTGCACTTCACCTGGGTGGACGACACAGCTGCTGTCGCACCGGTTATCGCGGCCGTCGAAGAACGGCTCGCACCGTTCGAGCCGCGCCCGCATTGGGGCAAGGTCCACACGATGACGGGCCAGTACGAGCGGCTGGCTGACTTTGAGCGGCTGGCGCACGAACTCGATCCTGACGGCAAGTTCAGCCAGACTTCCTAGCATCTCTGTCATTCCGGTAGGCTTCAGGGGTGGACTGGACGCTGGCACTCGGCGCGCTCGTGGTAGGCGTCGTCGTAGGGCTGACCGGCATGGGCGGTGGCGCGCTGATGACGCCGATGCTCGTGCTGTTCTTCGGGGTATCGCCGCTCGCAGCTGTGTCCAGCGACCTGGTCGCGAGTGCCGTCATGAAGCCGGTCGGCTCGGTCGTCCACCTGCGCCACGGCACCGTGCGGCTCGACCTGGTGCGCTGGCTGTGCGTGGGCTCCGTCCCGGCGGCATTCGCGGGGGTGCTCGTCGCGCGTGCGCTGGGCCACGGCCACAACGTCGACGATCTGATCCAGAAGGCGCTCGGTATCGCCCTGATCATCGCCGCCACGGGACTGTTCGTGCGCGCGTACCTGCGCCTCGCCGAGCGGGCGCGGCACCGTGACGCGCGCCGGCCCCACGATCCGGCCGGCCCGCCTGCCATCGACGTACGCGTGGTGCCGACCGTGCTGATCGGCATGATCGGCGGGCTGGTCGTCGGGATGACGTCGGTGGGCTCCGGCTCGCTGATCATCATTGCGCTGATGGGCCTGTACCCGACGCTGCGCGCGAGCGAGCTGGTGGGCACCGACCTGGTCCAGGCGGTGCCGCTGGTCGCGTCGGCAGCGGTGGGGCACCTGATCTTCGGTGACTTTCGCCTCGGCGTGACGGGAGCATTGCTCGCCGGCTCCATCCCGGGCGCGTACATCGGCGCGCAGTTGTCCTCGCGGCTGCCCGGCGCGCTGATCCGCCGCGCCCTGGCGTTCGTGCTGCTCGCCTCGGCGCTGAAGCTGCTCGGGGTGAGCACCATCGCCACCGGCGTAATACTCGTCGCGGTGGCCGTCGTCGCCGGACCGGTGTGGATGCTCCTTCGCCGCCGGCACGGCTTCCCGGCCTGGCCGCGGCACGAGGCTGCGACTGCCGAGGTTCCGCTCCCGCTCACGGTCAGGGCAGGATCAGGGGCGGAGTAGGGGTCGTCACGGATCCGCCAGGCGGGTGCCGGAGCGCAGCATGCTCGCATGATCCAGGTGCGGAAGCTCAGCAAACGGTTCGGGAAGGTGCAGGCCGTCGACGGGTTGAGCTTCGACGTGCTGCCCGGTCGGGTGACGGGGTTCCTCGGCCCGAACGGAGCCGGGAAATCTACGACGATGCGGCTGATCCTCGGCCTCGATCTGCCGACTAGCGGTCAGGTCACGGTCAACGGACGCCCCTACGGCGAGCTCCGCCGCCCGCTTACCGAAGTCGGCGCCGTCCTCGAGGTACGCGCCGTGCACGGCGGGCGCAGCGCATACAACCACCTGCTCTGCCTCGCCCAGAGCAACGGCATCGGGCACCGGCGGGTCGACGAAGTGCTCGACATCGTCGGGATGTCATCTGCGGTGCGCCGGCGGGCCGGAACGTTCTCCCTGGGCATGAGCCAGCGCCTGGGCCTGGCGGCGGCCTTGCTCGGCGACCCGCCCGTCCTGCTCTGCGACGAGCCGGCGAACGGCCTGGACCCGGAAGGCATCCTGTGGATCCGGACGCTGCTGCGCTCGCTTGCGGCAGAGGGTCGCACCGTGTTCGTGTCCAGCCATCTGATGAGCGAGATGGCGTTGACCGCCGACCACCTGATCGTCGTCGGTCAGGGCCGGCTGATCGCCGACGCCAGTACCGCGGAGATCGTGGCACGCAGCTCGGCGAACTACGTGCGGGTGCGCTCTCCGCAGGCGTCCCGGCTCAGTGCGCTGCTGCGCGAGTCCGGCGCGGTGGTCCGTGGTCATGACGGTGCGCTCGACGGCGCCCTCGACGTGACCGGCGCCGACTGCGCAGCGGTCGGCGATCTCGCCGCCCGGCACGGCATACCCATCCACGAACTCTCGTCGCAGACCGCATCCCTCGAGGCGGCGTTCATGGAGCTCACCCGGGACAGCACCGACTTCCGAGCGGAGGTGGCGTGATGAACTTCGCCGACGTGCTGCGCAGCGAGTGGACGAAGCTGCGCTCCGTGCGTTCCACGTACTGGACGGGCCTGATCGCGGTGCTGGCCACCATCGGGGTGTGCGTGATCGTCTGCATCAAGTGGGCCGACGACATCCGCCACTCGCCCGGCACCACGATCGACGCCACCACGGTCAGCCTGAACGGGATCTTTCTAGCGCAGGTAGCGGTCGGCACCCTCGGCGTCATCGTGATCAGCTCCGAGTACGGGACGGGCATGATCCGCGCGACGTTCGGCGCAGTGCCGCAGCGCCGTGCCGTGCTTGCCGCCAAGGGACTCGTGTTCGGCGTGGTCACCCTCGTGATCGCCGAGATCCTCAGCTTTACTGCGTTCGGAATCGGGCAGGCGATCCTGTCCGCGGCACATGCCGGCGTGTCACTCGGCCAGCCCGAGGTGCTGCGCGCCGTCATCGGTGGTGGGCTGTACCTGGCGGCCGTCGGACTGCTGGGATTCGGGATCGGCGCGCTCGTGCGCCACACCGCCGGCGCGCTGTCCGCGTTCTTCGGGGTCCTGTTCGCGGTGACGGCGCTTGCCGACCTGCTGCCCTCGTCGTGGCGCAACGACGTCATGCCCTATATGCCGGCCAATGCCGGCACGCAGATATTCGCCGTGCAGCGTGTACACGACTCACTCGCGCCTTGGACAGGGCTCGGCGTGCTGTGTCTGTACGCGGCCGCGGCGATCGGCGCGGCAACCGTGCTCGTCACGCGCCGCGACGCCTAGCGCCGTACCCCGACGGCTGACGGTGATCGGGCGGCTACTCAGAGTGTCATCGCAAGAGTTATGATGGCCGGGCTGAACGCAGCCACTCGGCTCACGGCGACACGGGGGCCTCATGACGAGCGCGGTTGCCCAGCGAGCTGGGCTTTTTGAGATCGATGTGTTTCCGTCTGATGACGCGCGCCTGGGCAGGCTCAAAGCACGTGGCGTGCTCAACTCTGCGGGCGCCGACATGCTTGGCGCAGTACTCACCGCCCAGCGCGAGCTCGGGGTGCAGTACATCCGGCTCGACGTCTGCCGGGTCACCGCGATAGACGACGTCGCGGTCGCCGCCCTGCTGCGTGCCCACCAGTGCTTCCTCGCCTCGCGAGGGACGCTCGTGCTGACCGGTGTGCGCGGTCCCGTCCGGGAGGCGTTAGCCTCTGCCGGCCTCGACCGGGTCCTGCTGACGGTCGGCCCGACGGCCGACGCACCCCTGAACTGACCCGCTGCAAGCGGCCGGGCGGCTATCCGGAACGGTGCCGCCCGTTCCGATGGCCGGGGCGGTATCCCCAGGCGAGCACCATAATTGCGAGGGCGATCAGCAGACCGGAACTCGTCGCGGCTAGGGCAACAGAGCCGTCGGTCGGCCTGGACGGCGCCGCCGCCACCTCGACGATCTGGGCCGGCGGGCTGTTCACCTGGTGGACCGGCGGGGACGCCGGCGGCACGGACCGCACACCTTGCAGGGTGATGGTCGTGTGCGCCGCGGGCACCGCGCCGGCGACGCTGTTCGGCGCGGGGGTGCCGGGCGCGGACGGCTGAGCGGTGGGCTGCGCCGCGCTCGCCGGCGTCGCACCGTGCGCTGTCGCCGACGTCCGCGCCACAGCCTGCGCGGACGTGGTAGCCGAGGCGGCAGCCGACGCCGACGTCGATGCCCAGCCGCCCGGGTGCGCACTGCTGTGGCCGTGGCTGTGCGTCTTGGAGTGACTGCCGCCCTGGTCGCCCTGGTCGCCCTGGTCGGCGCCGGCGCCCTGCCCGGGTAGCAGCACAGTTGCCATCACGCCGATCGCCCCGATGCAGCAAGCAGCGGCAGCGAGTTGCCGGTGGCGTCGCCTCATTGCGCAAACCCCCGATCTGTCCCCGAATCGCGTCCGCGCCAGCCTAGAGGTACCGCAGACGGCAGCACCATAGAAGTGGCAGGAACCGATGCTATGCAGCCAAGCTGGCATTCGATCGGGGCGGTGTCGATCCTAGGCGTGCTGTGGCATACGGATGATCTGGATCAGTTCGGTGGAAAGTGGCTCTGGAGGACGTCGAGGTCGCGCTCGGCATACAGCCGGTGCAGCCACTCCTCGTTGAGGACGGCTTGCAGGCAGCGGCGGACGGCGAAGCTCTCCGACTCGGGTAGCCCGGCTCCATGACCGGCTCGGTGCGCCCGGCCAGTTGCTCGTCGGTGAGCTCGGCGAAGACCTGTCGCACCGTTGCCATGCGATCGGCGCGCAGGGCGAGCACCTCGGACAGCGACGGGCGCGCCGCGCGGTCCCGCGGGACGCCGGGCGTGTCAGGCATCTCGTCGTGGGGCAGGTCGAGCGGATGCCACGGCGACGGCTTTCCCAGGAACGCACGGGTCACCCACGCATCCGTGGCGAACAGCAGATGGCGCAGTGTCTCGATGAACGACCACTCGCCGTCGACCTGCTTATGCAGCTGCTCCGTCGGTAGCTCACGGGCCCGCGCAACGGTCTGGGCCCACAACCGCTCGAGCACGTCCCACGCCTCACGGAACCCGGCCGCATCCGCCGGGCGCATCTTGACGCGGTCCGGGTACCGGCGATCCAGTTCGGCTTCCACCAGCGGGACGACGTCGACACCGTTTACACGCAGGTTGTCGATCTTGCCGCTGATGTCGACATCGACCAGAGCGGCGCC